>DAIPLM010000070.1:0-8369 GCA_036769205.1 Sphingomicrobium sp. | reverse complement strand
GGGCGACATGGCCCTGGTTGACCTGCGCCCAGCCCGAAATCCCGGGCCGCACCACGTGGCGGTAGCGATAGAAAGGGATTTCGCTGGTGTACCAGCTCGACAGCACATGCGCCTCGGGCCTCGGGCCGATGAAGCTCATCTCGCCCTTGAGGATGTTCCACAGCTGCGGCAGCTCGTCGAGCCGGCCGCGGCGCAGGAAGGCGCCGAGCGGCGTGATGCGGACGTCGCTTATCCCGGTCATCGCCGCCTCGCGGTCGTCGGGGTCGAGGTCGGACATCAGGTGCATGGTGCGGAACTTGGTGACGACGATGTCCCTCCCCGCCCGGCCGACGCGCTTCTGCCGGAACAGCACCGGCGCGCCGTCGCGCATCCGGATCGCCAGCGCGCACAGCGCCATCACCGGCAGGGCAATGGGCAGCAGCGCCAGCGCCAGCAGGAAGTCGGCGAGGTGCTTGACCGCCATGTAGGCGCGGGCCGGCGCCAGGCTGCCGAAGCTGTTTTCCGACAATTGCCGGATCTCGACCCGCCCGGTCAGCGATTCCTGCAATTGCCGGACCTGGTAGACGACCCGCCCCTCGATCGCGGCGTCGGCCAGGAACGCTTCCCATTCATCAGGCAGATCGGCGGTGAAGTCGGCGACCATCGCCGAGCAGCCGGCGGCCTCGGCCAGATCCGGCCGCCGCAGCCGCTGCCAGTCGACATTGGCGATGGCCGTCAGCCGCTCGACCGCCCCGAACGGGATGATGGCGATGCGCGGCCGGACCCGGCGCTGGACGAAGAAATAGACGCCATATGCCCACAGCAAATGCAGGAGGAAGCCGGCGGCCAGCGACGGCCGATGATAGGGCAGCCGCGACAGCAGCAGCAAGGTGACCATCGTCGCATGGCTGGCGACGATCGCCGGCAGGATCAGCTGGCCGCCGCGAATGCCCGGATAGGTGCTGATGGTAATCCGGATCCACAACGCCATGCAGATCGCCGCGACATTGGCGATCAGCGAGTTGTGATAGGCATAGATGCTGAAGGTCGGGTCGGTGATCAGCCAGCGCAGGCCCGCCCACGGCACCAGCGCCGCCACCAGCAGCGCGCCGAGGAACTCGAAGCGCCGGCGCAGCACGAAGGCCAGCTTGGCACTCGGCCTCAAGGGAGCGCCCTGCAGCACGTCAGAGAGTCCAGTAGTCGAGGCCGGCCGGCAACTTCTGGCCGCGCCACATCGCCTTGATGTCGGCCAGGGTTCCGCCCGGCGCCACCAGCGCCGCCAGCCGCGCGCCGGCCAGCTGGCGATATTCGTCATGCTTCACGGCGCCGACGACCAAATCGAAGCTGCGCCCGTCGATGCTTTCCGGATCGCGGCCGAACTCGGCGCGCACCTGGGCCGGGTCGGCATGCGGGTCGGCGACCGCCACCCGGTGCCCGAGCCCCTCCAGCCGCTCGATCAGCTCGGCCGAGCGGCTGTTGCGCAAATCGGGGACATTCTCCTTGAAGGTCAGGCCCAGCACCAGCGCCGTGCCCGGCTGGCCGCCGCGATGCGCGTGCAGGCGCTCGGCGATCCAGCCGCCCATGCCGTCGTTGGTGTCGCGGCCGGCGAGGATGACCCGCGGGTCGTGGCCTTGGCTCTGCGCCAGGTGGCTGAGGTAATAAGGGTCGACGCCGATGCAGTGGCCGCCGACCAGCCCCGGCTCGAAGCCGAGGAAATTCCACTTGGTCCGCGCCGCGTCGAGCACGTCCCACATGCTCACCCCCATCGGCCGCAAAATCTGCGTGACCTCGTTCATGAAGGCGACGTTGATGTCGCGCTGGGCGTTCTCGATGACCTTGGCGGCCTCGGCGGCCTTGATCGACGCCGCCCGGAACACCCCGGCGCTGGTGATCGCGCCGTAAATCCGCGCCAATTGCTCGACGACCTCCGCGTCCTCGCCGGCGACGACCTTGACGATCTGGTCGATGCTGTGGACCTTGTCGCCGGGGTTGATCCGCTCCGGGCTGTAGCCCAGGCGGAAGTCGCGGCCGCGCTCCAGGCCGGCCGCCGCCAGCGCGCCCCCGCAGATGTCCTCGGTGACTCCGGGATAGACGGTGCTTTCATAGACGATGGTCGGCCGTCGCCTGGGATCGATGACGCCGGCGATCATGCGCGTGGCGGCGAGCACCGCGCCAAGGTCGGGGCGGTTCGCCTCGTCGACCGGCGTCGGCACGGTGACGATGTAGATGTCGGCGGCGCGGCAGTCCTCGGCATCGCCGGTCAGCTGCAAGGTCGACGCCGCGAGCGCCTTCGGATCGATTTCGCCGGTGCGGTCATGGCCGGCGCCGAGCTCGGCGATGCGGCCGCCGTCGATGTCGAAGCCGGTGACCGGCAAGTGCCGCGCCAGCGCCACCGCCAGCGGCAGGCCGACATAGCCGAGCCCGACGACCACGATCCTTGGAGTTCCGCCTGGCTCGTTCATCGCCGTCCCAACGCCCACAGGGTCCGTTTCGGACCCTTTCCCCTGTCTTACGCGGGATTATGCCCAATATGGCCGCGACCAACTCCGAAATGGACCAATCCGGCGCGCTCGGCTTCTAGCCGGTCATAGACGTTGCGCAAATCCACCAGCGCCGTGCCGCGCATCCGCCGGGCGACGAGGGCGAGGTCGAGGGCGCGGAACTCGTCCCATTCGGTGACGATGACCAAGGCGTCGGCGCCGTCCGCGGCCGCATAGGCATCGGCGGCGAAGGCGATTCCGGGCAGCAGCGGCTCGGCCTGCTCGCGGCCGACGGGGTCGAACGCCGTCACCTCGGCACCGCCCTCGACTAGCCGCTCGATCAGCGGGATCGACGGCGCGTCGCGCATGTCGTCGGTGTTCGGCTTGAAGGTCAGGCCGAGAACGCCGACGCGTTTCCCCTCCAGGCTGCCGCCGAGCGCCCTGGCGACGCGGTCGGCCATCGCCGCCTTGCGGTCGTCGTTGACGCTGACCACCGTCGAAATGATCCGCTGCTCGACCCCGGCCTCTTCCGCGGTCCGCAGCAGCGCCAGCGTGTCCTTGGGGAAGCAGCTGCCGCCGTAGCCGGGGCCGGCGTGCAGGAACTTAGGGCCGATGCGATTGTCCAGCCCGATGCCGCGCGCCACTTCCTGGACGTCAGCGCCGACCGCTTCGCACAGGTCCGCCATCTCGTTGATGAAGCTGATCTTCATCGCCAGGAACGCATTGGCGGCGTATTTGGTCAGCTCCGCCGTGCGCCGGCTGGTGAACAGGATCGGCGCCTGGTTGAGGAACAAGGGCCGGTAGATTTCCTTCATCACGTCGCGCGCCTTGTCGTCATCGGCGCCGACGACGATGCGGTCGGGGATCTTGAAGTCGCGGATCGCCGCGCCCTCGCGCAGGAATTCGGGATTGGAGGCGACGCTGGTGCCCGCGGGCGCCTTCTCCTCGGCGAGGATCTCGGCGATGCGGTCGCCGGTGCCGACCGGCACGGTCGACTTGGTGACCACCACCAGCGGCCTGGTCATCGCCCGCGCCAGCTCGCGCACCGCCTCATAGACGAAGGTCAGATCGGCATGGCCGTCGCCGCGCCGCGCCGGGGTGCCGACGGCGATGAACACCGCCTCCGCCTCGGCGATGCCGTCCGCCAGGCTGGTGGTGAACGCCAGCCGCCCGCGGTCGATATTCGACTTGACGAGGGCCTCCAGCCCCGGCTCCCAGATCGGCATCTGGCCGGAACGGATCATGGCGATCTTCGCCGCGTCCTTGTCGATGCAGGTCACGTGATGGCCGAAATCGGCGAAGCAGGCGCCGGAGACGAGGCCGACATAGCCGGTGCCGATCATCGCGATATGCATGCACTGCCCTTTGGCTGACGCGCTAAGTCCTAGGCCGGCGCCTTAGCCAGCCGCCGCGCCCGGCGCCAGCACCCTCTCGCCTTCGCGCGCTTGCTGTGCCAACCTTGCCGGCGAATGGCGCGCAAGGGGGAACTGCCACCGCTTCAGCGGAAGGTCCATCGGGAGGACTGGCACGGCCTGGCGATCCGCGTTGGCGTCGCCTTGGGCCTGATCGCGCTCGCCTTCGCCATCTTGTGGCTCGACCGCGGCGGCCTGCGCGACAATACCGACGGCAACCTGTCCTTCACCGACGTCATCTACTTCACCATGATTACCGTCACCACGGTCGGCTATGGCGACATCATTCCGGTCACCGAGCGGGCGCGGCTGCTCGATGCCTTCCTGATCACGCCGATCCGCGTGTTCCTGTGGCTGATCTTCCTCGGCACCGCGTTCGAGTTCTTGTTGAAACGAAGCTGGGAGAATTGGCGGATGCGAAAGATCCAGCAAACCTTGTGCGACCATGTCATCCTCGCCGGCTTCGGCCGCAGCGGCCAGAAGGCGATGGAAGAGCTGATTTCCGGCGGCGCCGACGTCAAGAAGATCGTCGTCGTCGATTGCGACCCTGAGGCGATCGAGACCGCCTGCCAGGCCGGCGTCGCCACCATCCGCGGCGACGCCACCCGCGACGAGGTGCTGACCGCGGTCCATGTCGAGCGCGCCACCAGCCTGATCGTCAGCTGCGGCCGCGACGACACCAGCGTGCTGGTGGTGCTGACCGGCCGGCATCTATCGCCGACCCTGCGCATCGCTGTCGCCGTCCGCAATGTCGACAACGAAGACCTCGCCCGCCAGGCCGGCGCCAACGTCGTCATCAACCCGGTCAGCTTCACCGGCCTGCTGCTCGCCACCTCGAGCCGCGGTGAGCATGTCGCCGATTACCTCCACGACCTCGTCACCACCGAGGGCCATGTCGTGCTGCGCGAGCGCGAAGCCCGGCCCGAGGAAGTCGGCAAGTCGTTGCAGCAGGCCTGCGACGGCCAGGCCGTCCGCCTCTATCGCGGCGGCATCGTCCACGCCCCGTGGGATCCGACGACCAGGATCAAGGCCGGGGATATGATCCTCGAAGTGGTTCCCACCGCCTAAACCGCTAACTGCCTAGTTTTCGCCCCAAAAAGCCGTTAGGGGCCGCCACTTCCGTCATGGCTACCGTCCTCCCCACCCCGCCGCGCGTCGGCATGGTCTCGCTTGGCTGCCCCAAGGCTTTGGTCGATTCCGAGCGAATCCTGACCAAGCTGCGCGCCGAGGGCTATGAGATGTCGGGCGATTACGCCGGCGCCGACGTCGTCCTGGTCAACACCTGCGGCTTCCTCGACAGCGCCAAGGAGGAGAGCCTGGAGGCGATCGGCGAGGCGATCGCCGAGAACGGCCGGGTGGTCGTCACCGGTTGCATGGGCAAGGAGGCCGACCTCATCCGCGCCCGCTTCCCGCAAGTCCTCGCCATCACCGGGCCGCAGCAATATGAGGAGGTCGTCGCCGCCGTCCACGACGCCGCCCCACCGGTCCCCTCGCCTTATGTCGATCTAATTCCCGAAGCCGGCCTCAAGCTGACCCCGCGCCACTACAGCTACGTCAAGATTTCCGAGGGCTGCAACCACCGCTGCGCCTTCTGCATTATCCCGTCGCTGCGCGGCGACCTCATGAGCCGCCGGCCCGACGCCATCCTCCGCGAAGCCGAGAAACTGATCGCGGCGGGGACCAGGGAACTGCTGGTCATCAGCCAGGACACCAGCGCCTACGGCCTCGACTTGAAGCACGCCGCCTACAAGCTGCGCGATGGCGGCGAAGTCCGCGCCCACATGACCGACCTCGCCCGCGAAATGGGCCGGCTGCGCACCCCTGAGGGCGACACCCCCTGGGTCCGCCTCCACTACGTCTACCCCTACCCGCACGTCGACCGCGTCATCCCGCTGATGGCGGCGGGCGCCGTCCTCCCCTACCTCGACATCCCGTTCCAGCACGCGTCGCCCAAAATCCTTAAGGCGATGAAGCGCCCGGCCAACGAGGCCAGGGTGCTCGAGCGGCTCAAGAGCTGGCGCGAACAGGTGCCCGACATCGCCGTCCGCTCGAGCTTCGTCGTCGGCTTTCCCGGCGAGACCGAGGAAGATTTCCAGTACCTCCTCGACTGGCTCGAGCAGGCCCGGCTCGACCGCGTCGGCGCCTTCAAGTTCGAGCCGGTCGAAGGCGCCGCCGCCAACGCCTTGCCGGATCCGGTCCCCGAGGACGTCAAGGCCGAGCGTTACGCCCGCATCATGGCGCTATCGGCGCGTATCAGCACCGAGAAACTGGCGGCCAAGGTCGGCACCGAGATCGACGTACTGGTCGATGCCGCGGACGACGAGGGCGGCGCCACCGGCCGCTCCAAGGCCGACGCCCCCGAAATCGACGGCGAAGTCCACCTCCGCGACGCCGGCGGGCTCAAGCCCGGAGATATCGTGCGGGTCAGAGTCGAGGATGCGGATGAGCATGACCTCTTCGGGGCCCCGCTCTAAGGCGGGCAACACCCAACCTCGACGATTGCGGTGCGGAAAGCTTACTCGCCCTTTCGGCGTTCGCCCTGGCGACGGTCTTTCTGGCGGCGCTCGGTGCCGTCGGGGGCCGCGGCCGCCGCGTCTTGCTTGCGCCGGTCGCCTTGCCGCCGGTTGCCGCCGCGCCGGTCCTCGTCCTCGGCCATGACCTGCCTCCCCTCCCTCTCGTTCAAAACAAAGTCACCGGCTCCAGGAAGAGCCCGCCGGCCTCGTGACCCCGCACCCATTTCAGTGTCGCTGGAAAATCGCCGTAGCGGGCGACGCGCAGCCGGACCTGCTCGCCCGTCACTAAAGTCTCGCCACAACGCAGGCGAAAGCCTCCGCTCGACAGATCAAGGATTTCGACTGGAAGCTCGCCGCCGTCGGAATCGACCAGCACCGCCGCGATCGAGGTCTGGATCCGCGGCGAACGCGGGTCCCCCTTGTCACCCATTTACTGTCCCCCAAAACGCTACTCGGTAATGGCGCGAACCTAACGGAAGTTAACATTAATTGCCAGCAATTTAGCAGGCGCACTCAAGCTGTCGCGCGGCCGCCAGATTCGCTAAGGCACGGCGGATGACCGATTTCGCTTCCTTGTTGCAGGCCGATCGCGGCGGCCCGGCCCATTTGGTGCATCTTGTCGACAAGAGCGGGTTCGAGTCCTGGCTGAAGCAGCAACCGGCGCCGCGCCGGGCCCTGATCGAGGCGCAGCGCTTCGACGGCAAGACGCCGTACCAGTTCGTCATCCTTCCCGGCGACAGCGCCGATGGGTTCGAGGTCGCCGCCACCGTCGCCAATGCCGCGGAGCTGTCGCCCTGGTGCCTCACCCGGCTGGCCGAGGCGCTGCCGGCTGGAAGCTACCGCCTGTCGCAGGGCGATCCCGGCATCGCCGCCTTCGGCTGGCTGATCGGCCAGCACCGCTTCACCCGCTACAAGCCGCCCAAGGATGAGCGCGGCGCGCGGGTGCTACTGACCCCTGACGCCGCCGCGATCGATGCGACGGTGCGCCTCGCCGAGGCGACGGCCCTGGTCCGCGACCTGGTCGACACGCCGCCCGCCGACATGGGCCCGGCCGACCTCGAAGCCGCCGCCGCCGAGCTCGCCCGGCAATTTGGCGCCAAGCTCGAAGTTACCGCCGGCGAAGCGCTCGCCACCGGCTTTCCGATGATCGCCGCCGTCGGCCGCGCGGCGACCACGGAGCGCGCCCCGCGCCTGATCGAGCTGCGCTGGGGCGATGCCAGGCATCCGAAGCTCGCCATCATCGGCAAGGGCGTCTGCTTCGACAGCGGCGGCCTCGATTTGAAGCCGGCGGCCGGCATGCGGCTGATGAAGAAGGATATGGGCGGCGCCGCCCATGCCCTGGCGCTGGCGCGGCTGGTGATGGGCGCGAAACTGCCGGTGCGGCTGCACCTGTTGGTGCCGGCGGTCGAAAATGCGGTGGCGGGCGGCGCCTACCGCCCCGGCGACATCCTCATCTCGCGCAACGGTCTCACGGTCGAGGTCCACAACACGGACGCGGAAGGGCGCCTGGTCCTCGCCGACGCCATCACCAAGGCGGCGGAGGACGAGCCTAAGCTGATCCTCGACTTCGCCACTTTGACCGGCGCCGCCCGGGTCGCGCTTGGCCCCGAGCTGCCGGCGATGTTCAGCAATGACGAGGCCCTGGCGGAAGATTACGAGGCGGCGGCCCGAGCCGTCACCGACCCCATTTGGCGAATGCCGTTGTGGGACGGATATGACGAAATGCTGAAGAGCGACCTCGCCGATTTGGCCAACGCCGCCGATTCCAGCTTTGCCGGCGCCGTCACCGCCGCTTTGTTCCTACGCCGCTTCGTTCCGGCGGCGACCCCCTGGGCGCATCTCGACACCTTCGCCTGGGCGCCGGTCGCCAAGCCGGGCCGGCCGAAGGGCGGCGAGGCGCTGGGCCTGAGGGCGGCATTCGCGCTGCTCGAGGCCCGCTACGGGGCGCCGGAGGGCCGGTGACGCGAGCTAATATCGCTGAATCC
>DAIPLM010000237.1:0-2317 GCA_036769205.1 Sphingomicrobium sp. | reverse complement strand
TTCATGCCCAAGCCGATCGCCCGCGACAACGGCAGCGGCATGCACACCCACATGTCGATCTGGAAAGGCGGCAAGCCCTTGTTCGCCGGCAACGGCTATGCCGGCCTCAGCGACCTGGCACTCTATTTCATCGGCGGCGTCATCAAGCATGCGCGCGCCCTCAACGCCTTCACCAACCCGACGACCAACAGCTACAAGCGCCTGGTGCCCGGCTTCGAGGCGCCGGTGCTGCTGGCTTATTCGAGCCGCAACCGCTCCGCCTCCTGCCGCATTCCCTATGGCGCCGGCGACAAGGCCAAACGCGTCGAGTTCCGCTTTCCCGACGCCATGGCCAACCCTTATCTCGCTTATTCGGCGCTGCTGATGGCCGGGCTCGACGGCATCCAGAACCGCCTCCACCCGGGCGAGGCGATGGACAAGAACCTCTACGATCTGCCGCCGGCCGAGCTGGTCGACGTGCCGACCGTCTGCGGCTCCCTGCGCGAGGCTTTGATCGCGCTCGACCGCGACCGCGCCTTCCTGACCAAGGGCGACGTCTTTTCCGACGACCAGATCGACGCCTACATGGAATTGAAGTGGGAAGACGTGATGCGCTGGGAGACGACGCCGAGCCCGGTCGAGTTCGACATGTATTATTCGAGCTGAGCCGCACTCACCTTCTGGTAACCGATTTCCGTTACCAGGGGGCAATGAACGCAGAATCGTCAGGCAATAGCTTCCGGGCCCAGGTGCTTCACGGCAAGACGCCGCCACTCGTCGTCACCGACAAGGAGCGGCGCCACGAGGGCGAGGACATCCTCGCCGCAGACCTGGTTTCGCGGTCGGAAACGCGCAGCTGCAACCATCGCCTGAAAGACCGCCACCGGCTTTCCGACGAGAAAGCCACTGTGCTTCACGAAGGCCGCATCATCCCGGTCGAAGTCATCAATTTGTCGGACGGCGGGGCGATGATCCGCGGCGATTTCGAACCGAAACTGTGGGAAATCATCGAGCTTCAGCTCGGCGACGGCTTCGGCATCGAGGTCGCGGTGCGCTGGCTGAAGGACGACCGGATCGGCGTCGAATTCGCCCATGAGACGCGCATCGAATGCGAACCCGAGCAACGCGACGCGCTGCTTCTGGAAGTCATTCGCCGCAGCTTCGACGATCAGGACGTGCAATTCGCGCCCGACGAGGACTTCGGGCCCGAGGCTCGCGAGGGCGGCAGGGATGCCGGCAACCGCAGGCAATCGCGGCATCCTTTGATCTGGCTTGGCCAGATCCACTACGCCCACGACAGCAACCCGGTGCGGCTGCGCAATATTTCCGAAGGCGGCGCGCTGGTCGACGTCACGACCGACTATCCGGAGGGTGCCGAGGTGATGCTCGATCTGGGCGAGGCCGGCCAATTCTTCGCCACCGTCGCCCGCGCCTGCGGCGACCAGGCCGGACTTCGCTTCCAGGACCCATTCGACCTTGCCTGCCTGGCCCGGGCCAAGCCGCAACTGATGCCGACCAATTGGCAAGCGCCGACCTACCTCGACGCCGAGGGCGATTCGCCGTGGAACGACAATTGGAGCCGCAGCTCGCTGGCCGAGATCGCCACCGAACTCGAAGGCTATCTCAAGCGCTAATCAGTCTTCAATAATGCGGCTCGTCGTCTTGGTTTCGCGCATGCGGATCACCGAGATCAGGTAGATCGCGCTCAGCAGCGAAATATAGATGTAGAACCAGCTTTCGTGGCCTCTGTCCTTGAGCCACAAAGCGACATATTCGGCGGTGCCGCCGAAAATCGTGTTGGCGAGGGCATAAGGCAAGGCGACGCCGAGCGCGCGCACATCGGCGGGGAATAGCTCCGCCTTCACGATGGCGTTGATCGACGTGTAGCCGGTCAGCATGACCAGGCCGGCGAGCACGAGAGCGAAGGCGGCGCCGGCGCTTTGCGTGTGCGCCAAGGTCGAGAAAATCGGGTAGGTGAACAATGTCCCACAAACCCCGAACACCATCATCACCCGCCGGCGCCCGACGAAATCCGACAGGCGTCCGGCGAGCGGCTGGATGACCAGCATGATCAACAGCGCGACGGTCATGATCTGGGTGGCGGTGGCGCGGTCGAAGCCGCTCGTGTTGACCAGGAACTTCTGCATGTAGACGGTGTAGGCATAGAAGGCCGCGGTGCCGCCGGCGGTGATGCCGACGACCAGGAACGCTTCCCTGGGATGATCGCGGAACAAGGTGGCCAGGCTCGAGCGGCGGCGGTCTGGCCTGGCGGCGACATTTTCGAAGCTGAGCGTCTCGTCGAGCCGGCGGCGGATGAAAAAGACGACAACCGCCAGCA
>DAIPLM010000236.1:0-2319 GCA_036769205.1 Sphingomicrobium sp. | reverse complement strand
CATGGTAGGGATTGTCGCGAACTCCGAGCAGGCCGCCGTCTACCTTGGGGTGCAGGGTCTTGACCCGCCCTTCCATCATCTCCGGAAAGCCTGTCAGGTCGCTGATGTCGCGGACGTCGGCGCCGGTTTCGCGCAATCTCGCGGCGGTGCCGCCGGTCGACACCAGCTCGATCTGGTGGCGCGCAAGGCCGGCGGCGAGCTCGGCCAGGCCGCTCTTGTCCGACAAGGAAATCAACGCGCGCTTCACCGGCACCAGGTCGGTCATAAATCTTGTCCTTTAGCTCGAGCGGCGGAATTGCCAGGCGGTGGCCCCGCCCAGCGCCGAAACCTCGCCGACGATCGCCAGCTGCAAAGTCGGCCGAATCTCGCCGGCGCCCGTGACGTGCAGGCTTTCTTCGATCGACAGCATCGCCCCGCGGCAGCGGAAGTTCCACGGCGGCGCCCCGGGCGGGCGGAGGATGGCGCCCATGCCGTCGGCGGTGCTGGTCGCCTCGATCCCCGGCGCCAGATGGAAGCGGATAGCGAACGGCGCCGCCTCGCGGATCTTCTTGCGGCCCTTGGGCAGCAGCTGGTCGTTGCCGCGCACTTCCTTGCCGTCATTACCGAGCACGATGGTGCGCTGGTGGATGAGCCCAAAGCCGCGGACATAGCCGCCGTGGCTGGCCTGGAGGCGGCTTGAATCATTGTCCTCGAAGCGCTCGATGCCGACCTCGGTGACGCCACGCCCAAGGGAGCCGTCGGCGATGATTGCAGTGGAGTTGGTGTCGCCGAGCGTCAGCGTGCTGTGGGCGGCGGTGGTGCGCAAGGCCTGCACCAGCTCGGGCGGAAGGGCATGCGGCAGCAGGCCGGGCCCGCCGCAATTGACCACCAGCCGCTGACCGCCGTCGCTCATTTCGAACGCCAGGGTCGAGGCGCTGCCGGTGACCATGCTCGGCGGCGGCGGCGGCGCCGCGTCGACGACCAAAATGGTGCCGAGGGCCGATAATCGCTGATAGCCCCAGCCGCGCGCCTGGCGCAGCGGCCGGGCGCGCAGGCCGCAGCCTTCGACCAGGGCCGCCAGCCGCGCCGAGTCGCCGGTATTGCCGCCTTGCCAGCTCGACAAGGCGCTATCGCCCATGGTGACGCCATGCAGCGCCGCCAGCGCCGCCGCCGCCGCGCTCTCCAACGTGTCGGGCAGGGTCTGCCTGGCGGCGAAGTAAGCAGCGCGCAACAAGCCGAGGCGGTCGACCAGCAGCATCTGCTCCTGCGGCGAGCGGCTCATCAGGCCGCCGTCCTCGAACTGGGCGGCGGCGAGCGCCCGCATCAGCCCGGCCTCGCCGCGAGCGACGCGGGGCAGGCCGCCCTGGATCAGCAGAGCGGCGGCGACGACGCCGGCCCAAGCGGTGATCCTAGGCAGGCCGGGCGCGGCCTTGTCGGCGGTGGCGTCGAGGTGGCGGGCGCCTCGCGCCAGCGTGTTGAGCAAGGCCGAGCGGTAACCGCCGTCGCGACTCGACAAGACGTAGGGCGCATAGGCCGTCCAAAACAGGATTCGCTCGCCCCACAGCGCCGGCGCCCAGGCCTCGTCGACGCGGGTGCCGTGGGCGACCAGCCAGCGCGCCGCCAGCGCCTCGGCCAACCGGGCGCCTTTCTCGCGCCCGGCCGCCGCCGCCAGGTCGCGCAGCCAGGCGAAGCCCTGCAAGTCCAGGGCGAGCGGGCCGCGAGTGCCGATGGCGGCGAAGTCGAGATCGGCGAGCGGCAGCGTCTCGCCGCCAAGCTGGAAGCGGCCGGCGAGCAAGGCGTCGCCCCGCGCGCGGCTGCCGGCGACATGGTCGCGGGGGACGGCGATCAGCCGCAACGGGCCTTTGCGCGAGCCGACCAGCCGCGACAGCAAGGAGCCCCGCGCCAGCTTGCCGACAATGTCCTGACGGGCCGCGTCCGCGCCGGTCATTCCTCTCCCCGGAGCGCCTGGATGTTGGCGGCATAGTGGCCGGGGCCGCCACGGAACGCTGCCGTTCCCGCGACCAAGGCGGTGGCGCCGGCGTCGACTGCCTGCCGTGCCGTCGCCGCGTCGATGCCGCCGTCGACCTCGAGCGTGACCTCGAGCCCGGCCTTGGCGATGCGCCTGGCGATCGCTTCGATCTTCTTCAATTGGCTGGCGATGAACTTCTGGCCGCCGAACCCCGGGTTGACGCTCATCACCAGCACCAGGTCGAGTTCCTCGAGCACATAGTCGAGCGCCTTGGCCGGGGTCGCGGGATTGAGCGAGACGCCGGCCTTCTTGCCGAGCGCCTTGACCCTCTGCACCGTGCGGTGGAGGTGCGGCCCGGCCTCGGGATGGAC
>DAIPLM010000069.1:0-8437 GCA_036769205.1 Sphingomicrobium sp. | reverse complement strand
ATGGCCAAGGCGGTGTTCGAGGGCATGATTTCGCGCGGCTACGGGCGGATCGTCAACATCGGCTCGATCAACGGCCAGGCCGGCCAGTACGGCCAGGTCAATTACGCCGCCGCCAAGTCGGGCATCCACGGCTTCACCAAGGCGCTGGCCCAGGAAGGCGCGCGCAGCAACGTCACCGTCAACGCCATCGCCCCGGGCTATATCGACACCGACATGGTCGCCGCCGTGCCCGACGAGGTGCTCGCCAAGATCGTCGCCCGGATTCCGGTCAACCGGCTCGGCAAGGCCGAGGAAATCGCCCGCGGCGTCGCCTTCCTGGTCGACGACAACGCCGGCTTTATCACCGGCTCGACTTTGTCGATCAACGGCGGCCAGCATATGTACTGACGGGACGCCAAACGCAGTGGTGCCGGCTCAGTCGAGGTAGATCCCGACCACCCGCCAGTCCGATCCTTCGCGGGCGAGGCTGACCGTCTCGATGACGTCGGCCTTGTTGGCGAAGCTGGTGCGGAACTTGACGACTTCGACGCCGGCGGGCGGCGCCGGCACGCTTTCCTGGCTCAGCGCGGTTCGGGAAACAAGCGCGCCGAGCGGCACCCGGACCTGCTCCTGGACCTCCGCCCAGCGCTCCGCCGTGTTGGCCGTCCTGAACGACGTCGCGGTCGCCAGCCAGCCATCTTGCCAGCGCCCCCGGTCGCCGAGTTCCAGCCACGCGCGCGCCGAGCGCACGACCGCCGATTCGTGGGCCGCGACCGGCGCGGTCGATTGGCTGGGCGGGGCACTGGCCGCGGTCGGCGGCGCCGAGCCGTCGGCAAGCAGGGACAAGGCCAGGATTCCAAGAACAAGCGACATGAGAACACCTCCTGCGATGAGCCAGGTCCGGCGTTGCGTTCGCCATTGACCGAGGCCCGGTACCGCCGCTTGTTCCATGTTCGCCGCTGGTCCGGCTTCCCCGATTTGCTTGTCCGCAAGATTTTGGGGGTCGTCGCCCTCGCTGTCGAGCAGCAGTCGCGCCGCTTCGCGGCTGCTCGAGACTTCGAGCTTGCGCCGCGCGTCGCGCAACCGTTCATTGACCGTGTGCACCGACAGGCCGAGGTGCCGCGCCATCGATTTGGCGTCATGCCCGCGCACGATCAGCCGCAGCGTCTGCTTCTCCTTTTCAGTCAGCGTTTGATACCTTGCCGACATTCGCTCGCCCGCGCTGATGGTCCCTGGAATTGGCCTAGGTAGCAGCGCCATGCGCCGCTACCCCCAAAAAATCGTACGCGTGGCGGTCCCGATTCGCCGATTGCTTCGCCCGGCTGGCGATGACAGTCAGGCGACATGATCCCGTTCGCTTCACCAATCAAACGGTCGGTGACCATCGCCGGCCACGCAACCTCGATCAGCCTGGAGCCGATGTTCTGGCGGGCGCTGGAACAAGCGGCGAAGGATCTCGGCGTGCCGGTCAATGCGCTGGTGGCGCGGATCGATGCCCTGCGGATCGAGGCCGAGCGGCCGCCCAACCTGACCTCGGCGCTACGCCAATGGCTGTTCGATCGCGCGGCGAATGGCTGAGGCGAAGCCGGCGCCGCCGTCGGGCGCGTGCTGCAGCCACAAAGCCGGCTCGATCAGCTCGAGCTCCATGATCCGATATTGGCCGGCATCGTCGGCGACCATGTCGACCCGCGCGTAAATGGCTTCGGCGGGCGCCGCCGCGAGTGCCGACAGAGCAAGCTCGATGGCTCCATCCAGAGCGGGGCAGGGGCGCTCGCTGCCGCCGAGATGCGGCTGGACGCGGAAGTCGCCGCTTTTGGGCGTCTTGACGATGGCGTGGCTGAAGCGGCCGTCGAACAGCATCAGCGAATATTCGCCGTCACGGGCGATGGCGCCCATGAACGGCTGAACCAGCATGCGCCGGCCAGCGGCTTCGTCGGGGACCGGGTCATCCGGGCCAAGCAGAAAGGTGCCGGTGGCGGATGCCGAGACCGCCGGCTTGACGACCAATTGCTCGCAACCGAATTGCGCCCGCGCCCGGCCAAGTCCGGCGGCGTCGAGGGCTTCGACCGCGAGCGTCCGCACCGTCGGCACGCCACTGCCATCCAGCTGTGCGAGATAGGCCTTGTCGCTGTTCCAGCGCAGCAGGCGCGGCGAGTTGATGCACGGGGCCTGCTCGCCTTCCAGCCGGTCGAGCAGTGCCAGCCATTCAGCATAGCGCAGGTGATAGCCCCAGACGACCAGCGGCAGAACGGCGTCGAACGGTTGCAAGTCACCGGGCGCCGTCCACGGCCGCGCCGTCACTTGGAAGCCGGCCGACCGCAACACTTCAGCTTCGACGTGGAACGCCCAGGCCCAGGGTTCCGGATAGATCGGGTCCGGAACCAGGATCAGGATATGCCGCGGATTAGCGGCCAAGCAAGATCCGCGCCTGGTTGGCGATCTGGGCCAGCATCGGCGCCGTCACCGCGCCGGCGGTGCGGGCCTCGACGACAAAGCGCCGGAACTGCTCGATGCGCGAACCATGGCGGTCGATCCAGCGCTGGGTCGAGGCGGCGACGTCGGGGTCGCGCAGGCGGCCGAGGAAATCGAGGCGAAGCTGCTCGAAGTCGCGCTCGAGGCCGGCGATCAGCAGACGTTCCCACGGGTCGGCGGGGATGAAGCGGGCAATCTGCTGCTGCGCCCAGTCGAGGCCGAGTGCCTCGCCAAGCGTCGTATAAGCCTTGGTCAACTCGAGCTCGTCCAACTGCTTGCGCGAAGCGAGAGCGGCGATACCAAAGACGCCGTCGAGCTCGAACAGGCGCACCAGGCCGCCGACGATGTCCTCGTCGGTGCCAAGGCCGATCAAATGCTCGCGGCGGGCAGCGGCTTCGTTGCGCACTTCCGAGCGGATCAACCGGGCCGCGGCCGCCGATACTTTCTTGACGCTCGGGCCGAGCTGCGTGACGAGGTCGCTGACCTTGGTCTCGGCGCCGGTCGAGCGCAGGATGTCGGAGACATGGCTGCGGACCGATCGGCCGGCAACCTGGAACAGCTCGATGCGCAGCGCTTCCGGAATCTCCGCTTCCTCGATCCGCTGCCACAATTTGGGCAGCCCGAGCAGCTGCTCGGCCACCAGGAAGCCAGTCGCCACCTGGCCAAGCGACACGCCTTCTTCTTCGGAAAGGCCGATGGCGATCGCCGGGCCAAGCCGGTTGACCATGCGGTTGGAAATCTTGGTTGCCAGGATTTCATGCCGCAGCCGATGGGCGCGGATCGCCTTGCCATGCTCCTTGCGCATTGGCTTGGGGAAAGCGTCGAACAATTGCGGCTCGAGCAGGGGATCGTCCGCCGGAGCGATCTTCTCGATCGCGTCCTGCAGCTCCATTTTGGCCAATGACAGCACAACCGCCAGCTCAGGGCGGGTGAGGCCGCGTCCGTCGAGCCCGCGGCGGAGCAAAGCCTCGCTGCTGGCCAGCCCCTCGACCCGGCGGTTGAGCCGGCCGCTGGCCTCGAGCACCTCGATGGTGCGGACCAGGCCCGGCAGTGCCTTGGCGCCGCCGGCTTCGGCGATCGACAGCGCCAGCGTTTGCAGGCGGTTGTCCTCGAGCACCAGCTCGGCGACCTCGTCGGTCATGCGCGCCAGCAAGGCGTTGCGCTTGTCCAGCGACAGCCGCCCCTCGCGCATTTCGCGATTGAGCGGGATCTTGATGTTCACTTCATTGTCCGAGCAGTCGACCCCGGCCGAATTGTCGATGAAGTCGGTGTTGATGCGGCCGCCGGCTTGCGAAAACTCGATCCGCGCCGCCTGGGTAACGCCCAGATTGGCGCCTTCGCCAACCACCCGCGCGCGCAGTTCTGTGGCATCGACGCGCAAGGCGTCATTGGCCGGGTCGCCGACATCGGCATGCGACTGGGTCGAGGCCTTCAAATAGGTGCCGATGCCGCCGAACCAGATCAGGTCCACCGGACTCTTGAGGATCGCCGAGATCAAGCCGGCCGGGTCGATCTCGGTCACCTCGATGCTGAGCGCCTTGCGGGCTTCGGCAGTCAACGGGATCGTCTTTTGCGAGCGCGGGACGATCATCGCTCCCTTGGATAATTTCGAGCGATCATAATCATCCCAGCTGGAGCGCGGCAGATGGAACATGCGGTTGCGCTCCGCCCAGCTCGCCGACGGGTCGGGATCGGGGTCGATGAAGATGTGGCGATGGTCGAACGCGGCGACCAATTTGATCGCCTTCGACAGCAGCATGCCGTTGCCGAACACATCGCCCGACATGTCGCCGCAGCCGACGACGCGGATCGGATCGGTCTGGACGTCAATTCCCATTTCCAGGAAATGCCGCTGCACCGACACCCAGGCGCCGCGCGCGGTGATCCCCATTTCCTTGTGATCGTAGCCATTCGACCCGCCGCTGGCGAAGGCATCGCCGAGCCAGAAGTCATGGGCGGCGGCAATGGCGTTGGCCGTGTCGGAATAGGTCGCCGTGCCCTTGTCGGCGGCGACTACGAAATAGGGGTCGTCGCCGTCGTGGATGACGACGCTGTCGGGGTGGATGAGCTTGTCGTCGATGATGTTGTCGGTGACCGACAGCAAAGCCTCGATGAAGACCCGGTAGCTGTCCTTGCCTTCCGCCAGCCAGGCGTCGCGATTGGTCGCCGGCGGCAGTTGCTTGGCGTAGAAGCCGCCCTTGGCGCCGGTCGGGACGATGACGGCGTTCTTGACCACCTGGGCCTTCATCAGCCCGAGAACCTCGGTGCGGAAATCGTCGCGCCGGTCGGACCAGCGCAGGCCGCCGCGGGCAATGGGTCCGTAGCGCAAATGAATGCCTTCGACGCGCGGGCTGTACACCCAGATCTCGCGCCACGGCACCGGCTCCGGCAGGCCCGGGATCAGCGAACTGTTGATCTTCATCGCCAGCGCCGATTCGCTCGCCGCCGCGAAGGCGTTGGTGCGCAATGTCGCGTCGACCACCGCCCGCATCAGCCGCAGGATGCGGTCATCGTCGATGCTGCTGACCGAGCGCAAAGCGTCGTCGAACATTTCTCGCGCCTTGGCGACTTCGCCGGCGCGGTCGCCCTTCAGTTGCGGGTCGTGCAAAGCGACGAAAATGTCGATCAGGGCCCGCGTCGCGGCCGGCGCCCGGCCAAGCGCGTCGACGACGGTGGCGAGGCCATAGGTGACTCCCGTCTGGCGCAAGAAGCGGAACCAGGCGCGCAGCCAGACAACCGCCCGCGGCCGCAGCCCCGCCGCCAGGATCAATTTGTTGAAATCGTCATTCTCGGCATTGCCGCACAGCACCGAGCCGATGGCCCGCTCGATGGTCTCGTCGCGCTCGATGGCGGCGTCGCAGGTTGTGCCGCCCAGCAAATCGACATCGAAATCGTGGATATGGCCGAGTTTTTGGTCGGCCAGCCGGGTCGGCAATTCCTCGAGTACCCGGAAGCCGAAATTCTCTAGCACCGGCACCGCTTCGGACAGCGATACATAGCCGCCTTTTCGGTAGATTTTCAGGCGCAGGTCGCCTTCGGTGTCGCAAGCCACCAGCCGCACCTGGCGATCGGCTTCGTCGTGGAGGGCGGACAGGCGGACGATATCGCGCGCCGCTTCGGCACCGTCGGTGCGCGCCCGGTAACCGTCGGGCATGGCGTCGACATAGGTGAGAGCCAGACGGGCGCCGCGGCCCGATCCGGCTTGCTCGACCAGCTCGGTCTCGACCGCCGGCGCCCAGCCGCGCAGCATCTCCACCAGCTTGGCGTCCATCGTTGCGACGTCGGGGATCCGGGTTTGCGGATCGACCGAGAAAGTGAAGCGGAGCAGTGCCAGCTCGCCCTCGCCCAATTCGACCTGCCAATTGCCGTAGGGCGCGCCGACGGCGGCGGCGATCATCTCGCCGATCGCCAGCCGCCGCGCCGTCGACAATTGCTCGCGCGGGATCCAGACAAAGGCGTACAGGTGGCGCTGCAGGGCGCCGGTGAGCAGCAGCATCTTGGGTCGCGGCCGGTCGGCGAGCGACATGGCGGTCAGCGCCGCCTCGCGTACTTCATGCTCGTCGAACGAGATCAGCAAATCGTGCGGCAAAGTCGAAATCGCATGGGCCAGCGCCTTGCCGCCATGGCTCGAGGGCGAATAGCCAAGTTCGCGATCGAGGGCGGCCAGGCGGACGCGCAGCACCGGCACGTCCTCGGCCAGCTCGCGCAAGGCGGCGCTGGTCCACAGGCCGCAATGGACCGAGACGCAGCCGTCTGGCCGGCGGACCATGACGACATCGAGCGGCACCCGGCGGTGGACCGGCGATTCGCGGTCGGCCTTGAGCAGCAGCGCCGGGTTGTCGGTGCCGGTCAGGTGCTCGATCGCCGCCGTCGACGCGGGCTCGTCCCACAGGCTGGTCTGGCCGCGCAGGATGCCGAGCGAATTGCGGACCTGGCCCTGGCGGTCGACTTCGGCGTGGCCGAGCAAGGTGAAATGATTTTCGGCGAGCCAGCGCAGCAGCGCCGCGCCCTCGTCGTCGGCGCCGTCAAGGACGTCGGCGTCGGCCTCCATCACGGCCAGCATCTCGCGCCAGTCGGTAACGGCGTTGCGGACGGCGGCGAGAACGTCGCGAAGCTCCTCGACCAGCTCTTGCCGGCGGCGGGCGTCGGCGCGGTCGAGCTCGATGTAGATGATCGATTCAGGATGGCCCTCGCCGAAGCTGAGCAGATTGCCCTTGTCGTCGCGGCGGACCTTGAGCACCGGATGCAGCAGTCGGTGGATGCCAAGCCCGCGCGCGGCGATGGCGGCGGCGACGCTGTCGACCAGGAATGGCATGTCGTCGTTGACGATGGCCAGGCGCATCCGCCTCTTGCCGGCTTCGCCGCCGATCGACTTCATCCGGATCGCCAGCTCGCCAAGCTTGCGGCGGGCGCCGGTTTCGACGACGAAGGCCGCCGCGTCGTTGCGTTCCTCGGCGGTGAAGCCGTCGAGCTCGCCGGGCAGCGCATTGCTGACCAGGGCTTCGCGCACGGTTGTTGCGAGCGCATCGTCCACGACCGGTTGGGCCGCCATAGGTCTTGCCATTTCCTTGAGGGTCACTGGCGGCGCCTATAGCCCCGCCTCAAGGGAAGGCCAAGGCTTGGCGCGGAAACCCCGAAAAGATCGCCGGATCAGGCCGCCGAGCGGCGCAGGGCGCGATCGAGCATCGCCTCGTCGCTGACCAAGGCGACGACCTCATGGACGCCGGCGGCGTTGCGGCGGGTGACGACGAGCGCAAATTCCTGGTTGGTCGGCAGATCGGCCAGCGCCAGCGCCGGCGCCGCGCGCAGCGCCTTGCGGCCGAGCGCGGCCTTGTCCGCGGCCGGCTGGTCGGGCCGGCGCGCCTTGCGCTCGGCGGCGACCAGGCCCTTCAGGCCACCTTCGGCCGCGTCGAGGAACGCTTCGAAGCCGCCAAAATCGACCTGGCTACGTTCGGCGTGGCTCAGGGCCGCGGCAAATTCCGTGAGGCGGGTCTTGTCATAATCCACGCCGAAGATGAGCTTGACGATCGGCGTCATCGGCGCCCGTGCTTGCGCCTTGACGCCGGAATCCTCGAGAATCTCGGCATAATCCTCGGGCACGCGGCGGGCGGCAACGGCGAAGTCATAGGCCATGGCCAGCGCCCGGTAGAGCGCGGCGCGGCTGCGGCCGTCGGCAGCCTTGCAGACCTCGGCGCTTTCGCGCGCGGCCCAAAGGCGGTCGGCCAGCCCGGCATCCTCATCCAGCTCCAGCTCGTCGGCCCCCATGTCCTCGTCGCCCGCTGGCCCGTCTTCCCAGACGGCAGCGACGGCTTGCGGCGGCTCCGGCTCGAGCGGCGCCAGGGCCGGCGTCATCGCCGGTTGCTCGCTGAGCTCGCCGATGTTCTTCCAGTTGATGACGCCATAGATGAAATCGATGGTGTCGCCGTCCGACGAGAAGGGCATCAAAATGCCGCGATAGCAGATGGCGTGGCCGCGCTGGTTGACGAACTCGGCCTCGAAGCCGATCGGCGCGCGGTTGGCGATGATCTGCATGTAATGGTCGGTCAGGCGCGACAGCAGCGATCGGCTGGGCACTTCGGCGATGGTGCGCATGCCGTCGTCGAGCGCGCACTCGTCGCGAATCGAGGCGCCGACATAGGGGATTGACGGATTGTCCCGGCTGCAAGTGAAGTCGAGCAGCACGCTGTGCGCGGAGAAGTCCTGGACGTCGTCGGACTCGAGCTCCTCGATCGAGGGAAAATCACGCCCGGCGAGGAGGGACACCCAATAATTGTAGGCCCGCACATGCATCCGCCGCTCGTCCGTCCCGATCGCCGCCGAGACGTCGTTCGCCGAGGGCGCGTCGAAGTCGCTCGGATGATCGCGATAACTGTCCATCTGCGCCTGGGCCCTACCCATCTTGTTCGAAGGGAAAATGGCGGAGTGGCGTTACGAAAGCGTTAAGCATAAACGGTTAGCAATCGAGGCGACCTTGCGAGGCCCGCGC
>DAIPLM010000235.1:0-2349 GCA_036769205.1 Sphingomicrobium sp. | reverse complement strand
CCTCTTTCTCGGCATTGCCGCCACTGCGATCGTCGCTTCCGGCTGTGCCAGCCGTACGCCGCCGCCCGAAGTCGCGCCGCCGACGACCGAAGTCGGCCCCGGCGGCGAACAGGTCGCCCCAGGCGACGTCGAGCTGACCGAGCTGCCCGCACAGCAGGCCGATCTCATCGCTAAGGCCGGCTCCGACACCGTCTATTTCGGCACCGACGAATATCTGCTCGACGAATCCGCCAAGGCGACGCTGGCGGCCCAGGCACGCTGGATGCTCGCAAACCCCAATGTCAGGGCCTCGATCGAGGGCCATGCCGACGAGCGCGGCACCCGCGAATATAATCTGGCGCTGGGCGAACGTCGGGCCAATGCCGCTCGCGATTTCCTGGTGTCGCAGGGCGTGCCGACCAGCCGCCTGCTGGTCACCAGTTGGGGCAAGGAGCGGCCGGTGGCGATCGGCTCGAACGAGGAAGCCTGGGCCCAGAACCGCCGGGCGGTGACGGTGCTGGTGAGGTAGAAATTCTCCCTCGGCTCGCCGGGGGAGGGGGACCGCCGAAGGCGGTGGAGGGGGTTCTTGGAAGGACCCCTTCCGTCGGCGCTTCGCGCCGCCACCTCCCCCGCTAAAGCGAGGGAGGACTAATTACGCCGCGTATCTTTGTCCGCCGCTGACCGCCAGCCAGGCGCGGGCCTGGCGCTGGGCCTCGGCGATTTCGCGCGCGTTCATTTCGACGCTGATCTCGGCACGGCAGTGCTGCGAGCGGGTGTCGCCCGACAGTGCCGCCAGATTGAACCATTTGTGGGCTTCGATGAGGTCGACGGCGATGCCGCCTCGCCCGGTCGAGTAGGTCACGCCAAGCTCGTACAAGGCCTGGACATTGCCCCGCGCCGCGTCGGCGAGCCGACTGCGGAGAAGGAAATCGGCACTTTTCTCACTGATTGCCATGTGATTGCGTCCCCTGTGTTCGTTCTTGGGGAGCAATTCACCAGCCAAGCCCTATGAAATGGTTAACGCCATAGTGACCTTGTTGCCACAGGGTCACTTTAGCGCGACGTTGTCGATCAGCCGCGTGCCGCGGATCGTGGCCGCCGCGATCAGGCGCATTTCACCCGCGGGTTCGCTGAGCGGCTCAAGTGTCGCGGCATCGACCAGGGCGACATAGTCGATCTTGAGGAAGCCGGCATCGACCAGCGCCTGCTTAGCCTCGGCGAGGGCGCGCCTGACCGGTTTGCCCGCCGCAATCTGCTTCGCCGCCGTTTCAAGAGTCCGTGGCAGTGCCAGCGCTTGCTTGCGCTCGTCCGGGCCGAGGCGCGCATTGCGCGACGACATCGCCAGCCCATCCGGATCGCGCACCGTCGGATAGCCGTGGACGCGAATCGGCAGTCCGAGGTCGGCAGCCATCCGCTTGATCACCTGCAGCTGCTGCCAGTCCTTTTCCCCGAACACCGCCCAGTCAGGCATCGCCGCGATGAACAACTTGGCAACCACCGTCGCCACCCCAAGGAAATGATCCGGCCGGTGCGCGCCTTCCCAGCGCTCGCTGACCCCGGCAACGCTAACCGTCGTTGCGAAATCCGGCGGGTAGAGCTGCTCGGCGGTCGGGATCCACACGGCGTCACAGCCGCTCGCTTCCAGCTTGGCGATGTCCGCTTGCTCGGTGCGCGGATAGGCGGCGAGGTCAGCGGGGTCGTTGAACTGCATGGGGTTGATGAAGATCGTGGCGATAACTCGGTCGGCGATCCGGCGGGACGCGGTGACGAGGTCGAGATGCCCCTGGTGCAGCGCGCCCATGGTCGGCACCAAAGCGACGTCCTCGCCAGCGCTGCGCCAGACGTCCCGAAGCGCGTTCAAGTCGCTCAATTCACGAATGATTTGCAAGGATTCTGTCCGTCCGATACACCGCATTGAGGGCCGCGCTTGTGGGGCGGGGGCGGGCCGCGATCAAGGCTCTTGGGGGGTTTCTCAGGCAATATGGCTCAGCCGCATTTCCTTGTCTTCGCCAATGAAAAGGGCGGCACCGGCAAGTCGACGACCGCGGTTCACACCGCCGTCGCGCTCACCGCCTCGGGCCACCGGGTCGCCGCGCTCGACCTCGACAGCCGCCAGCGGACGCTGACCCGCTATCTGGAGAATCGCGCCGCCACCATCCGCCGGCTCGAGGCCGACCTTCACCAGCCCGCATTCGAAGTCCTCGACGACCATAGCGAGGCCGGGCTCGACGCCGCCATCGCCCGCCTGTCGTCGCAGGCCGACGTCATCGTCGTCGACACACCCGGCCGCGACGACCCCATCGCCCGCGCCGCCATCCTCAAGGCCGACACTTTGGTGACGCCGATGAACGACAGCTTCGTCGACCTCGA
>DAIPLM010000068.1:0-8494 GCA_036769205.1 Sphingomicrobium sp. | reverse complement strand
AGCTCGAGGATCTCGCCCTTCACGTCGACGGTGATCTTCTTCGACAGGTCGCCGCTGGCGACGGCGGTCGTCACCTCGGCGATGTTGCGCACCTGGCTGGTGAGGTTGGTCGCCATGGCGTTGACGTTGTCGGTCAAATCCTTCCAGGTGCCGGCGACGCCGCGGACATTGGCCTGGCCGCCGAGCTTGCCCTCGGTGCCGACTTCGCGGGCGACGCGGGTCACTTCGGCGGAGAACGAGCCCAATTGCTCGACCATGGTGTTGACGATCTTGCCGATGCGCAGGAACTCGCCGCGCAGGGGCCGGCCGTCGATCTCGACGGCCATGCTTTGCGACAGATCGCCCTTGGCGACGGCGCCGATGACGCGCGCCACTTCCGAAGTCGGCTGGACCATGTCGTCGATCAGCTCGTTGATGGCGCGCAGCTTGGCTTCCCAGCCGCCGCTGGCCCCGCGAACGCGGGCGCGCTGGCCGATCTTTCCTTCCTTGCCGACGACCTGGCTGAGGCGCTCGAATTCCTGGGTGATGTTCTGGTTGAGGCCGACGACCTCGTTGAACAGGGTCGCGACTTCCTGGTCCATGTCGTCCGAATCCTCGGACAAACGAACGCTGAAATCGCCGCGGCGAAGGGCGCGGAGCGCCGACACCAGGGTACGGCGATCGATAAATTCCCGGGGGGGTTGGGCGTTCACGTCAGTCCTCCGCTACGAACACTCCCCCCACCCAAGATTGCGGCAGCCCCCCGGCTGCCTGATTAATGTGTCATAGCAAAGCTTTGGCCCATGACACGCCTGATTTTTGAATATGCCCCGTAAAGTATGAACTTAGTCTTGAAACACCAGCTTAGCGTTTCGGTTCCGTAATCATGGCCAGCAGCGCGAAGCTGACCAGCCAATGCTCGCCCATGTAATCGCCGGAGAGGTGGGGCAGGGTGCTGGCGAAATGCTCGTTGGCCGTCCTGTTCGCCATTTTGGCCCCATCGTCGCCGAGCAGCGGCGCGATCGCGCGCCAGCACCAGGCGCGGCTGAGGTTGAGCCCGTCCAAGTGGGCGATCTTGCCGTCGCTGCGGTCGCTCACGGTCGCGGGAACGAACAAGGTCGCCGGCTCGCCTTGAGGCAAAAGAGGCAGGAACGCGGCGAACCAGTCGCCAAAGCGCTCTTGTGGCATGACCCGCGCCATGCACAGCGCCTCAACCAGGGCCGGCGACAGGAACTCGTCGCCGCCGGGCTCCCAGGCTTGGCAGCCGCGGTCATCCGCGAATTTCTCGACTGCCCAGGTTCGGATCGCCGTCGCCAGTTCACGGTCGAACTGCTCGGCCCATTCGAGTGCCAGGATCAGCGCGAAGGCCGTGTTGAAATGGGTGCCGACGCGGATCGGATAGGTCAGCTTGATGAGATAGGACTTCAGCCGCTCGGCGAAGGCGCGCGCGAGGGGCTTGAGCTCGGCCGCCCATGAACGATCGGCATGGCGCGAGGCTTCCAGGTGCAGGTAGAGCAGCCAGCCCCAGCCGTAAGGCCGCTCGAACCCGGCCGACAATGGCCGGTCGAGGAAGGCGAGCTCCGCGGCGATCTTGGCGGTGGTGAAGCTGGCGTCGGCCAAATCGCTGATCGCATCGGCTTCGGGCCTGTCCGGCAACAGCCGCCGCAGCGTTAGCAGGCTCCACCAGCCATGGACGCAGCTGTGCCAGTCGAAGCTGCCGAAGAAAATCGGGTGGAGCAGGCGCGGCGGTTGCAAATCGTCGTCACCCGACAGCACCTGGTCGAGCTTGTGCGGATATTCGCGGGTGACATGGCCCAAGGCGATGCGGGCGAATTCGCCGGCGCGGGATTGGTCGAGCGTCATCGGAAGGCCAGCCAATAGACCAGCAGGATATTGACGGCGAGCAGCGGCAATGCCGTCGCCACCTGGGCGCGGATGACGCCATACTGGTCCTTCAGCTCGAGCAACGCCGCCGGCACCAGGTTGAAGTTGGCCGCCATCGGCGTCATCAGCGTCCCGCAAAAGCCGGCGAGCATGCCGACGGCGCCGACCACCGCCGGGTCGCCGCCATAATGCTGGATCAGCAACGGCACGCCGATCGCCGCCGCCATCACCGGGAAGGCGGCGAAGGCATTGCCCATGACCATGGTGAAGATCGCCATGCCGAGGCCGAAGACGAGGACGGTGAGGAAGATGCTGCCGTCGGGAATGACCATTTGCGCCAGCGCGCCGATGGCGTCGCCGATCCCGGCGGCGGCGAACAGGACGCCGAGGCTGGCCAGCAGCTGCGGCAACACCGCCGCCCAGCCAATGGCGTCGATCAGCCGCCGCCCTTCCTGCAGCGGGGCGATCGCCGGCGGCTTCAGCCAGGCGAAAATGGCGGCGAGCGCCAGCAGCACGCCGAGGCCGAGGAAGACATAAGTCTCGCGCTTGGGCTCGATCCAGCCAGCCTGTCCCAACGGCGTGTAATTGTAGAGCAAAGTCCCGACCAGCGCCGTCGCCGGGAAGATCAGGGCCGGCAGGAACAGCTTGTTGCCGAGTTGGTCGGACCAGCGCTGCCGCTCCGCGTCGCCGGTGGTCGGCGGCAGGCCGCGGCCGAGGAAGCCGAAGCCGGCAAGGGCCGCGAGGCCGAGGACTAGCACACCGTTGGCGACATCGCCGATCAGGTCGCCGGCAAGCAGGCTGAAGGCCATCAGCCCCCAGAAAGCGGCATTGCCGAACCGTTTGGCGTTGCTGCGGTCGAGCGCGGATAGCAAGGCGAAAGCGGCGAACATCGCCCCGGCCAGGGCATAGAGCCAGTGCAGCGTGATCATCGGCCGCGTCCCAATTTGCGGTCGAACAGCAGCAGCCGCGTGCCGTGGATGACGAAGGCGGCGATGGCCGAGGGGATCGCCCACAACGCCAGCTCCAGCGGCGCCAGATTATAGCCGTAGGTCGCCAGGATTTGCTGGATAAGGACGATCGAGCCGATGGCGAAGAAAATGTCCTCGCCGAAGAACAGGCCGACATTGTCGGTCGCCGCCGAATACGCCTTCACTTTTTCGGCGGTGGCCTCGTCGAGTTCGCCATGCTGCTTTTCGGCGGCGGCCAGCGCCATCGGCGCCACCAGAGGCCGCACTGTCTGCGGGTGGCCGGCGGTCGAATGCAGGCCGATGGCGGCGGTCAGCTGGCGGTAAATGAGATAGAGGATCAACAGTCGTCCGGTGGTCGCGTTCTTCATCGACTCGATGACGGCGCCGGCGCGCTGCTGCAGCCCGAAGCGCTCGAGCAGGCCGATCACCGGCAGGACGATCCAGACGATGGCGATGATGCGGTTGTCGTTGAACGCCTTGCCGAAGGTGCCGATCACCTCCAGCGGGTCCATGCCGGCGATCAGCCCGGTGGCGATGGCGGAGACCGTCACCACGAGCATCGGGTTGAACTTCAGCGCGAAGCCGATGACGACCAGGGCAATGCCGATCAGCGGCCAGTAATCGATCATTCGTTTGGCCTCCCAAAGCCGCCGCCGCCGGGCGTCTCGATGACGAAACGATCGCCCGGGCCGACCTCGGCCGATTGGGTGGCGGTCAGTATTTCGACCGTGCCGTCGCTGCGCTCAACCCAGTTGCGACCGGGCGAGGCGTCACCGCCCCCGGCGAGACCGCTTGGCGGCACGCGCCTTCGGTTGGCGAGGATGTTGGCGCGCATCGGCTCGAGGAAGGTCAGTTTGCGAATAACGCCGTCGCCGCCGCGATGCTTGCCGTCTCCTCCCGAACCGCGGCGAATGGAAAACTCATCGAGGCGCACCGGCAGGCGGGTTTCCAGGATTTCGGGGTCGGTCAGCCGGCTGTTGGTCATGTGCGTCTGCACGGCGCTCGCCCCGTCATGGTCCGGCCCGGCCCCAGCGCCGCCGGCGATCGTCTCATAATATTGGTGGGCGGCATTGCCGAACGTGAAATTGTTCATCGTCCCTTGGGCAGGGGCGAGCCGGCCGGTGGCAGCGAACAGAGCATCGGTGACGACCTGGCTGGTCTCGACATTGCCGGCGACGACCGCGGCGGGGGAGGCGGGGTTGAGCATCGAGCCTTCGGGAACGACGAGCTTGATCGGCCTGAGGCAGCCGTCGTTCATCGGGATGACGTCGTCGATCAGGGTGCGCACGACATAGAGCGAGGCGGCGCGGACGATCGAGAAAGGCGCGTTGAAATTGTCGGGGAGCTGGGCGCTGGTGCCGGTGAAATCGAATGTCGCCGAGCGCGCCGCCTTGTCGATGGTGATCTTCACCCGGACGTTGGCTTTATTGTCCATCTCATAGTCAAAGGCGCCGTCGTCGAGCCGGTCGAGCAATCGCCGCACCGATTCCTCGGCGTTGGCGAGGACATGGTCCATGTAGGCCGCAACGACCTCCGGGCTATAATCGCGCGCGGTTTCGGCCAGCGCCTCGGCGCCGCGCACACAGGCCGCGAGCTGCGCCCGCAAATCGGAAATGTTGCGATCGGGATTGCGCACCGGATGCGGCCCGCCGGCCAGCAACGCGCGCATCTCGACTTCCCGGAAATGGCCTTCGTCGACCAGCAATTGATTGTCGATCAGCACCCCTTCGTCGGCGATCGACCGGCTGTCGGGCGGCATCGATCCCGGCGCGATGCCGCCGACGTCGGCATGATGCCCGCGCGCCGCGACGAAGGCGGACGGCTCGGCCTCTTCGCCGTAGAAGACCGGGACGATCACCGTGATGTCGGGCAAATGGGTGCCGCCGCGATAGGGGTCGTTGAGCACGTAAGCATCGCCGCGCCGGATGCCGCGCCCGTCGCGTGCCTCACCGCGCGAGTCGATGATGGTACGGATGCTCTCGCCCATCGAGCCCAGGTGCACCGGGATGTGCGGCGCATTGGCGATCAGCGCCCCGCCGGCGTCGAAGATGGCACAGGAAAAATCGAGCCGTTCCTTGATGTTGACGCTGGTCGCGGTCGATTGCAGCGCCACCCCCATTTCCTCGGCGATGGCCATGAAGAGGTTGTTGAAAATCTCCAGCCGCACCGGGTCGGCGTCGGTGCCGATGGCGCGCTGGCGATCGAGCGGGACGGCGCGGGTGAGAATCAGGGTGCCGTCGCTCGCGCGCTCGGCCCGCCAGCCGGGCTCGACGACGATCGTCGAGCCGCTGGCATGGAGGACCGCCGGCCCGGCGACGTCCTCCTCGCGATTGCCGGCAGTGGCCGACGGCGAGGTTCCAGTCGCTGGGGTGCGCGCCACCGCTTCCACCGACAATGCCTCGACGATCGGCTCCTCATCCTCGACATAGCCGAAGCGCCGGCGATGCAGCACCGCGAACTCGGCGCGCATCGCCGCGACCGGCCCGACCGCGACATCCAGCGTCGTGTCGCTGCCCGCCGCGCGCAGCCGGGCGCGGTGGTGAAGCACGATGCGATCCGGCGCCACGCCCTGCTCGACAAGATCCTGCCGCGCCGCCTGCTCGAGCGCGCGCAATCCCGCCGCGAAATCCTCGCTCAACGGCCTCAACCAGCTCGCCTCGCGCATCGCCTTCACTTGCGCCAGGCCGATGCCGAAGGCGGACAGCACCCCGGCCAACGGGTGGACGAGGATGCGCTCCATGCCGAGCGCGTCGGCGACCTTGCAGGCGTGCTGGCCGCCGGCGCCGCCGAAGCAGGCCAGAGTGTAGCGGGTGACGTCATGGCCTCGCGCAATCGAGATCTTGCGGATGGCGGCGGCCATATTGTCGACGGCGATGGTCAGGAACCCTTCGGCGATCTGCTCGAGCGTCTTGGCGCCGCCCAGCGCATCGGCGATCTCCCGCAACCGGGCGCGCGAAGCCTCGGGATCGAGCGGCTGGTCGCCATCCGGGCCGAACACAGCGGGAAAATGCGCGGCGCTGATGCGGCCGAGGAAGAGGTTGCAGTCGGTGACGGTCAGCGGCCCGCCGGCCCGGTAGCAGGCAGGGCCGGGACGGGCGCCGGCCGATTGCGGCCCGACCCGGAAGCGCATGCCGTCGAAGCGGCACACCGAGCCGCCGCCGGCGGCGATGGTGTGGATCTGCATCATCGGCGCGCGGATGCGGACGCCGGCGACCAGATTCTCGTCGCCCAGCTCGAACTGGCCGGCGTAATGCGAGACGTCGGTCGAGGTGCCGCCCATGTCGAAGCCGATCAGGCGCATTGGTTCATTGGCGGCTCCGTGCGCCGCGCTGGCGGCGACCATGCCGACGACGCCGCCCGCCGGCCCGGACAGGATGGCGTCCTTGCCGCGAAAGCTGCGGGCATCGGTCAGGCCGCCGTTCGACTGCATGAACTGTAGCCGTGCGTCGGGGCCAAGGCCGGCGGCGACATTGTCGACATAGCGGCGCAGCACCGGCGACAAATAAGCGTCGACCACCGTCGTGTCGCCGCGGCCGATTAGCTTGATCAAGGGCGCCACTTCGTGGCTGACCGAGACCTGGGCGAAGCCGAGCTCGCGGGCAATTTCGGCGAGGCGGGCCTCGTGGCCGGCGAAGCGCCAGCCATGCATGAGGACGATGGCGAGGGCGTCGAAGCCTTGCGCCCGCAGGATTTCCAGATCCGCCCTGGCGCGCTCCTCGTCGAGCGGGCGGACGACGGCGCCGTCGGCCCCGATCCTTTCGTCGATTTCGACGACCTTTTCATACAGCATCGACGGCAGGACGATGTCGCGCGCGAAGATCTCCGGCCGCGCCTGATAGCCGATGCGCAGCGCGTCGCCGAAGCCGCGGGTGATCGCCAGCGCCAGCCGCTCTCCCTTGCGCTCGAGCAAGGCGTTGGTGGCGACGGTCGTCCCCATCCGCACTTCCGCCAGCGTGCCGCCCTCGGCGGCGAGGACGCGGCCGATGCCTTCCAGCGCCGCATCGGCATATTGGGCCGGGTTTTCGGACAGCAATTTGGCGACCCGGACAGTCCCGTCGGAGCAGTGCGCGACAATGTCGGTGAAGGTGCCCCCGCGGTCGATCGCGAAGGTCCAGCTTTGGCTCACGGACGCTCGACGGCGGCGGCGGCGGCGCGCCGGCCGATCAGCAGGCAGTCGGCGACCAGGCGCAAAGGCGACACGTCCATGTCGCTCTGGCGGTTGTCGATCAGGTCGAGGAAGCGGGCGTAGATGGCGGGATATTCGCCCATGCCCTCGCAGCTTTGGGATTCGCCGTTGACGATGAGCTCGGCGCCGCCCTGTTCGAGGCTCAGCTTGAGGCCATCGGTGGTTTCGACGGCAATGGTCCATTCCTCGCCTTCGCTCCGCCGCCAATCGAGGCTGCAGGTCAGCCGACCGTCGGCGGCGGGGCTGCCAAGCTCGGCCTCGACGGCGATCGGCGTCTGGGCATTTTCGGGCACGTGCAATTCCGCGGATTTGACGAACAGAGCGCCGGGGAAGATCGCCGTCGCGATCGACAGCGCGTTGATGCCCGGGTCGAAGACGCCGAAGCCGCCCGGCTGCCAGATCCAGTCCTGGCCGGGGTGCCATTTGCGGACGTCCTCATGCCAGGTGATGCGCATCGCCTTGACGCGCTTGCCGGCGAGCAGATCGGCGCCGGCGAGCACCGCCGGGTTGTGGCGGGCGTGCCAGGTGGCGAACATGGTCCGGTCGCCGCGGTTCGCGATCGAGCAGAGCCATTGCGCCTCGCTCAAGGTCGCGGTCGGCGGCTTTTCGAGCAGGATGTGCAGCCCGGCGGCGGCGCATTCCACCGCGATCTCGGGACGCGGGCCGGGCGGGGTGGTGATGGCGACCGCTTCCAACCCGTCGACTTCGCGCAGCAGCCGTCGCCAGTCGTCGAAGCAGGGCGCCGGCCCGGCCCCACTCCGGCTCGACGTCGCCAGCAGCTTGAAACGGTCATTGGCGTGGATGGCGGGCAAATGCTGGTCGGCGGCGATCTTGCCGAAGCCGATGATGGCGATGCCGATCGGTGTCATGCCGACAAAGCCGCCACATAAGCGCGGGCATGGTCGAGCACCTGTGCCGGCGTGTCGCCGGGCTTGAACAGGCCCGACCCCAAACCGAAGCCGTCGGCGCCGCCGGCCAGCCAGGCCGGGATGGTCGCGGGCGTGACGCCGCCGACGACCAGCAGCGGAATGTCTTTGGGCAGGACCGCTTTCATCGCCTTGACCACCGCCGGCGTTGCTCCCTCGGCCGGAAACAGCTTCAGCGCATGTGCCCCCGCGCCGATCGCCGCGAAGGCTTCAGACGGCGTGAAGAAGCCGGGCGAGGAAACCAGCCCGGCGCCCGCCGCCGCGGCAATCACTTCGACATTGGTATTGGGCGAGACGATCAACCGTCCACCCGCCGCCTGCACGCCGGCGACCTGGCCGGCGGTGAGCACGGTGCCGGCGCCGACCAGCGCCCGCTCGCCCATGCTTTTGGCCAGCCGTTCGATGCTTTTGAGCGGATCTGGCGAGTTCAACGGCACCTCGATGATCCGAATGCCGCCGTCGTGCAGGGCCTCGCCGACCGCTTCGGCCTGATCCGGGGTGACGCCGCGAATGATGGCGACTAGCGGGCATACGGAGAAATAACGGTGGAA
>DAIPLM010000067.1:6373-8501 GCA_036769205.1 Sphingomicrobium sp. | reverse complement strand
ACCGGCTCGACGGGTCGACAATGGCGGGTCGCGTTCGAAGACCTGGTCGTAATGCGCTGTCCCGCCCGGGCCGAAGACCGGCCGAAACCCCGCGCTTTCCATCATTTGGTAGAGTTCGGCCGGCGAGCTTCCCGCGCGTTGCAGGTTGTGTTGGTCGATCTCGACGATGCAGGTTCTGACACGCAGTCTGGCAAGTATGGGCGCGAGCGCTCGGACGACCACTGCCTCGTAGCCTTCGACGTCGATCTTGATCATCGTCCCGCGCTCGCCGACGAGGGCTTCGAACAGTGCCTTCATGTCCGCCGGGTCGACGACCAATATGGCTTCGTCGCCGGCCTCGTCGATGAAGGCGATGCCCGAGTGACCGGAAGCCCGTGTGATCCGCGCCCGTTCGGTTCGCACGCCGAGTGCGAATTCGAAGACGTGAATGCAGTCGGCGCGGTTCAATTCGCGATTCCGACGCAGCAGATCTGCCATTGCCGCCTGTGGCTCGAAGGCAAGAACGGCGCCGGCGGGGCCGACGGCCTTCGCGGCCAGCAGGCTGAACAATCCGGCATTGGCGCCAACGTCGATGAAGGCTTCGCCGGGGCGCAGGGTGGCGACAGCTTCGGCGACGCGATGATCGTCATAGCCGCGAATGGCATAGTAGTTGGTAAGGTCGCCGAAATGGGCCTCCATGACCACGCCATAGGCCGATCCGATGGGCGCGCCCTCGGCCAATCGGCCGAGCAATTTGACCGCCCGATACTTGCCCGGAAATTGCCTGGTCCTGGTCATCAGCTGGCGCACGGCGGCGACGAATGCGGTGCGAATCAATCGCATTTGACCAGCCCCGGACAGATGGTCGCCAAGGTATCGACATATAGAGCGTCGATCTGCGCCGCATAACGTTCCGCCGTGAAACGCGCCCGCGCCCGTTGGCGCCCGGCGGCACCCAGGGTTGCCCGCAAGTCGCGATCATTGGCGAGCGACAGGATCGCTTGCGCCAGCTCGGTCGGTTGACCGGGCGGCACCAGCAAGGCGGTGATGCCTTCGTCGACCACCGCCGGGATTCCGCCGACCCTGGAGGCGATGATCGCAAGCCCGGCCAGCATCGCTTCGACCAGCACCAGGCCAAAGGCTTCCGCCGCCGCCGGGTGGACGTAAATGTCCATGGCGTCGAAAAACGCCCGGGTTTCGGATTGGTAGCCTGCGAAGGTGACAATGTCGGCGACGCCGAGGTCATCTGCCAGCGCCTTCAGCATCGGTGCGTCCGGCCCGTCGCCGACGACCACCAGGCGCAGCGTCGGCAGAGTCGAACGCGCCGAAGCGAGGGCCCGCAAAAGGTCGCTGACTCGTTTGTGGGCATCGACCAGGCGGCCGACCGTCCCGATCAGAATATCGTCGGCGCCGGCGCCGCAGCCGCGGCGGATGTCGCGGACGCGCTTGCGGGCGGCTGGGCCAGGATCGCGGATGCCATTGTCGATCAGCATCGTCCGATTGGCCGGGTAGCGGATCGTGTCGACCAGATAGTCGCGGACGATCGGGGACACCGCGACCATCCGATCGGTCAGCGCCAGCAGCGCTCGGTAGAGCAAGTGGCCGGTGAGCCGGCGGCCGTGGGCGTCGGATGTTTCCTCGCCGATGACGATCGGCACGCCCGCTAGGCGGCCGGCGATGGCGGCGGCCTCGACCCCTTCATAGACCGCGCCGTGGACGATGTGCGGGCGGAATTCGCGCAGGATTCGCCGGCATCTGGCGAGCGGGCGGGGGTCGAGCGGGAAGCGAAAGTTGCCGATGACGTGGACCGGCACCCCGGCCGCTTCGAATTGCGCCGGCAAGCCGCCTTTCGCGGCCGTGCAGATGAGAATTTGCTCGTAGCGGTCGCTGGGGAGGTCTTGGGCGAGGATGAGCCGGCGCTGCTCGACGCCGCCCGACCAGACCGCTTCCAGGACGTGGGCGACCTTGATCCGGGTCATCGCGCGATCACCGCCGGGCTGATGCCGAGCAAGCGGCGCGCGTCGAGGTAGGCAATGCCGTTCCAGACGAGCGAGGCGCCGACGAAGGCCACGGCGCCGCCGACCGCGCCCCAAAGCGGCACCAGGGCCAGGATCAGCGCGACATTGACCAGCAGCGCCCAGGCCATGGC
>DAIPLM010000067.1:0-6273 GCA_036769205.1 Sphingomicrobium sp. | reverse complement strand
GGTCGCCTTCCGCGAACAGCCGGGCCATGACCGGGGCGACGATCGAGTTCATGATCGCGATCGGCAGGCCGATGGCGACCAGGATGGAGACCGCGACCCGCAGCAAGCCGGTGGCCGAGGCGCTCGCCAGGACGCCGAGCAGTAGGATCACCAGCTGAAGCTGGGTGACGCGCATGCCGTCGGCCAGTGCCATCGACAAAGCGCTCTTGAGCCAGTTGCCGCGGCCGGCTGCCACCGCCGCTTGCCGGGCCGGCAGGCGCCGCTTCAGCCACATATGGCCAACCAGCAGGGCAATGGCCGCCGTCAGCCCGTTGAGCGCCATCGCGTGGCGCGCGCCGGCGCCCGGCAACATCAGGAACATCGCGAACAACAGCAAGGCGAACGCCAGCGGCCTCACCAGCGCGAACGGGACTTGCCCGCGGACGACGTGCTGCAGGCCTTGCAGCGCCGCGCCGCGGTTTCGCGCCAGCGCCACCAGCGGGATGATCGGCGCTCCCCACAGGATCGCGGTGACGGCCGCGTCGCCTGGCCCGGCAATCATGAAGGCTGCGAACGCGACCGCCACGGCGAGCCCGAGGCCAATCAGCAGCCCGGTCCGATCGGCCCAGCGCAGCACGCCGAACAGCCGCGGCCGATCATCGTCGGCGGTCGCCGCCGCGACCTCCCGCACCACCAGTCGTGGCACGCCATATTCGCCCGGCACGCTGGCCAGCGAAACGACCGCCATGGCGATGCCGTAATAGCCATAACCCTCGAGGCCGAGCCCGCGCGCCAGCTGGACGCCGACCAGGAAGGTGACGGCCATTCCGGCGATCTGCACCGCGCCGCTGCCGGCCAGCGAGCGGATGAGGAAAGGGCCGAGCCCGCCGCCGAGCAGATAAAGCCTGAACGTGCCGAGCCGGTTGCGCATGCTGGCAGCGGTCATACAAGCCCGCCCCGGCGAAACAACCGGCGGGGGCTCGGCTTGGGCGCCTGTCGGTCGAAACTTGATTGCGCGACGCAACCGCGTGGAGGCTTACAATATGATCTTCTCGGGGTTAGCGGAGGCCGGCTCGACGTAGCGTAAAGGCCGAAGCTTGGTAGTCAGCGACCCGAAAAGTGTGAACCTAGATGCTGTCACCGTCGCCGGCTTCGGTGCCGAATGGGCGGCGTTCGACCAGAGCCGCCTTACCGGTGATGAGTTCGATGCCTTGTTCGACGCCTATTTCGCGGTCTTTCCCTTCGATCGCCTGCCCGACAATGCCGAGGGGTTCGACCTAGGCTGCGGGTCCGGCCGATGGGCGATCAAGGTCGCCGGACTAGTCGCAACTCTCCATTGCATCGACCCGTCGGCACAGGCGCTGGCGGTCGCCAGAGCTCGGCTCGCCGGCCGCGACAATGTGCAATTTCACCAGGCCTCAGTGGACTCGATCCCGCTGGCCAACGCGAGCCAGGACTTCGGCTATTCGCTCGGTGTGCTCCACCATGTGCCGGACACCGCCGCGGCGCTGCGGGATTGCGTCCGCAAGCTCAAGCCCGGCGCGCCGTTCCTGCTTTACCTATATTACGCATTCGATAACCGGCCTGTCTGGTTCCGGATGCTCTGGAAGCTGACCGATGCGGGGCGGCGCGGGATTTGCCGATTGCCCTTTCGGTTGCGCAAGGCGACCACCGATCTCATCGCTGGCGGCATCTACTGGCCGCTGGCCCGGCTGGCAGCGGTGGCCGAGAAGGCCGGGGCGAATGTCGCCAACCTGCCGCTGAGCGCCTATCGCCGCTTGAGCTTCTATACCATGCGCACGGACGCGCTCGATCGGTTCGGAACCCGGCTCGAACAACGCTTCACGCGAGGGGAAATCGAACGGCTGATGGCCGACGCCGGACTGACCGACATTCGCTTCAGCGATGACGTGCCCTTCTGGACGGTTTGCGGGTGCCGGGCGGAAGCTGCTCGATGAAGGTGCTGGCGCTGACCAAATATGGCTCGCTGGCGGCCAGCACCCGGCAGCGCTTCCTGCAATATCGACCGGTGCTGGAAGCGGCGGGGATCGACCTTCATTGCTCGCCCTTGTTCGGCAACGATTATCTGGCCGACGTGCTTGCCGGACGCCGCGCATCGCGCGCAAGCATCGCCACCGCCTATTGGCGGCGCCTGAAGGCCATCGCCGCTGCCGGCGCGGCGGACGTCATCTGGCTGCACTGCGAGTTCCTGCCGTATTGGCCGGGCGTGGCCGAGAGGCTCGCGGCGCGGATCGTCGGCAAGCCGATCCTGTTCGATTTCGACGATGCCATTTTCCACATGTACGACGCGCGGTCGGGATGGCCGGCGCGGCTGCTTCTCGACGGCAAGCTGGAGCCATTGCTTCGCCGCGTTGACGCCTGTGCTTGCGGCAATGCCTATTTGCGGGATTATGCGGCGCGGTTTTGCGCCAACAGTATCGTCGTGCCGACGGTTGTCGACACCGAACAGTATCGCCCGGCTTCGGCACGGCCGGCGGGGCCGGTGACGATCGGCTGGATCGGTTCGCCCAGCACCTGGCCGAACGTGCTGCCGCTGCTGCCGCTGCTCGAGGAGCTGGCGCGTACCGAAGGCATCCGCGTCCGGGTGGTCGGCGCCGGCCGGGCCGCCCAAGCAGACCGCTTCCCCGGGCTCGACGTCGTCGAATGGTCCGAGCCCAGCGAGATTGCCGAGGTCCAGGCCATGGACATCGGCATCATGCCGCTGCGCGATCGTCCGTTCGAACGGGGAAAAAGCGGCTACAAGCTGATCCAGTACATGGCTTGCGGCTTGCCGACGGTCGCTTCGCCGGTCGGCGTCAATCGTGAGATCGTCGAGGACGGCGCCAACGGCTTGTTGGCGTCCGGCATCGAGGAGTGGCGCGCGGCCCTGGCCAGGCTGATCGCCAACCCCGATCTCCGCCGGAAGTTCGGCAAGGCTGGCCGGGCAAAGGCCGAAGCGCAATATTCGCTGGCGTCCCAGGCCCCCCGGCTGGTGGATGTGCTGCGATCGGTCGGCGCATGCTGACCTATTGGGCCATCTTCGGTTACTTCGTGACCGGCGCATTGTTCGAAGCTGCGCGGCCGCCGGACTTCAACCGCCGCCGGCCGGCCTGGATCATCGGCGCGATGCTGATCGCGCTGATGATCGGCCTCCGCTACAAGGTTGGGGCCGACTGGCAGACCTACGAATATATCTTTTCCTTCGCCGGCTTTGCCAATTTCGGCCGGGTCGTCGCGATCGGCGACCCCGCCTACCAGGCGCTCAACTGGGCGGTCCAGCGTCTCGGCGGCGAAGTGGTGTGGGTGAACCTCGTCTGCGCTTTGTTGTTCACATGGGGGCTGTTCCGCCTGGCCCGCGTCCAGCCCAATCCCTGGCTCGCGATTTTGGTCGCTGTGCCCTACATGGTCATCGTTGCCTCGGCCTACACCCGCCAAGCGGCGGCCCTGGGACTGGTCATGGCCGGGCTTTCCGCGCTTACTCGAGGCGGCTCATTGCTGCGCTTCGTCGTCTATGTCGCCATCGCCGCGACCTTTCATCGGACGGCGGTGGCGGTGCTGCCGCTGGTCATCTTCTCCCAGCAACGCAATCGCTTTCTCAGCGCGGTCGGCGGATTGGCTGCGTTATACGCCCTGTTCGACGTCTTCCTGGCGGACTCGATGAACCAGTTTATCAGGGGTTACATTGACGCGGAATATAGTTCGCAAGGGGCTACGATTCGCATCGCCATGGCCGCGCTCGCCGCCGGCCTTTTCCTGGTGCGACGCAAGGGCTTCGGCTTTCCGCCGAGCGAAGACCGCATCTGGTTCTATTTCTCGCTGGCCGCCTTGGCGGCGCTGGTGGCGCTTGCGGTGACGCCGTCATCGACGGCGGTCGACCGCCTATCGCTGTACCTGATGCCGCTGCAGCTGGTGATCCTGAGCCGCGTGCCGTTCGTCTATACCGGCCGCTATCTCGGAACGGCGCTGGTCGCCGCTTACTGCTTCGCGGTCCAGTTCGTCTGGCTGAACTTCGCGACCCACGCGAAATACTGGTTGCCCTATCAAATCTACCCCATGTTTGGATGAGCGGCACAAGCCGCGAGCTTGCGCGGAGGGTCGCAGGCCTTAATGCCGAAACGCATGCCCCGCCTCTATTCGACCCGCAAGCGCATCCTCGTCACTGGCGGGGCGGGCTTTCTCGGCTCGCACCTTTGCGATCGGCTGCTCGCTAACGGACACGAAGTGTTGTGCGCCGACAATTTCTTCACCGGCGACAAGCGCAACATCGAGCATCTGGCGGGCGAGCCGCGCTTCGAGCTGCTGCGGCACGACATCACCTTCCCGTTGTTCGTCGAAGTCGACGAAATCTACAACCTCGCCTGCCCGGCCTCGCCGATCCATTACCAGCACGATCCGGTGCAGACGACCAAGACCTCGGTGCACGGTTCGATCAACATGCTGGGGCTGGCGAAGCGGCTGAAAGCGAAAATCCTCCAGGCCTCGACCAGCGAAGTCTATGGCGACCCCGCCGTCCACCCCCAGACCGAGGATTATTGGGGCCACGTCAACCCGATCGGCCCGCGCAGCTGCTACGACGAGGGCAAGCGCTGCGCCGAAACCCTGTTCTTCGACTATCACCGCCAGCACGGGCTGGAGATCAAGGTCGCCCGCATCTTCAACACCTACGGCCCGCGCATGCACCCGGCGGACGGCCGAGTGGTTTCCAACTTCATCGTCCAGGCGCTGAAGGGCGAGCCGATCACCTTGTACGGGGACGGCAAGCAGAGCCGCAGCTTCTGCTATGTCGACGACCTGATCGACGGGCTGGTGCGGTTGATGGACAGCGGCGCCGAAGTGACCGGCCCGATCAACCTCGGCAACCCGCAGGAATTCTCGATGGCGGAGCTTGCCGGCCAAATCCTCGCGGCCACCGGCAGTACGTCGAAGCTGGCCCATGCCGCCTTGCCCGAGGACGACCCACGCCAGCGCCAGCCCGACATTGGCAAGGCGAGGAAATTGCTCGACTGGGAACCGAAGGTGCCGCTGGCCGACGGCCTCGAGCGGACCATCGCTTATTTCCGCGGGTTGGCCGACGCCTAGACGCACGGCAGGCCAGCTGGTGCTTGCTGAATGGCTTGTCGCCAGTGCATCAGGGAAGGGATGCCGGGGCCGCTGGATGGATTGACGATCGTCGAGATGGCCGGGCTCGGGCCGGGGCCGTTCGCGGCGATGATGCTGGCCGACCATGGCGCCGAGGTGATTCGCGTCGAGCGGCCGGGCAATCTGGCCGTGCCCAACGATCCGCTAACCCGTTCGCGGCGCAGCCTGACGGTCAATTTGAAAAGCGAGGAGGGCGTGGCGATCGTCCGCCGGCTGGCGGCGCATGCCGACGGGCTGATCGAGGGCTATCGGCCCGGCGTCATGGAGCGGCTTGGCCTTGGCCCCGAGGAACTGCTCAAGGCCAATCCCAGGCTGATCTATGGCCGGGTCACCGGCTGGGGGCAGGTGGGGCCGCTGGCGGCTGAGGCCGGGCACGACATCAATTATCTGGCGCTGACCGGGCTGCTCGCCGGCATCGGGCCCAAGGACGGGCCGCCCTCGGTCCCGATCAACTATCTCGCCGATTTCGCCGGCGGCGGCATGATGCTGGCGTTCGGCATGGTCGCCGCCCTGCTCGCCGTCCAGCGCGGCGGCGAGGGGCAAATGATCGACGCGGCGATGACCGATGGGGCGGCGCTGATCGGGGCGCTGACTTTTGGCCTGCGCGCCGCCGGTATGTGGAGCGACGGGCGGGAGTCCAACCTGCTCGACGGCGGCGATCCTTTGTACGGCTGCTACCGCTGCGCCGACGGCAAATATCTGGCGCTTGGGGCGATCGAGCCGCAATTCCGCGAGGCGCTGGCGGAAGGGTTGGGCGTGAAGGACGTAGCCAAGGCGGCGGTCGCCAAGGCCGTCGCCAAAAAGACTCGCGACCAATGGGTGGCGCACTTCGCCGGCAAGGATGCCTGCGTGGCGCCGGTGCTGTCGCTTGGCGAGGCGCCGGCCAACCTGCACAATCGCTCGCGTGGTACCTTCGTGAATGTCGGCGGAGTCCTGCAGCCGGGTCCGGCGCCGCGTTATTCCGGCACCGCCTGCGAGCCGCCGTCGCCGCCGCGTCGCGCGGGGGCGGATAATGAGTCGATCCTTAGCGGACTCGGCTATGGCGCGGCCGAAATCGCCGGCTTGAAGGCATCGGGAGTGTTTGAGTGAACCCACTTTACGAGCAAATGCAGACCAGCGTCTTCGAGCGCATGTCGGGGCTGGCGGCCAAGCATG
>DAIPLM010000066.1:0-8628 GCA_036769205.1 Sphingomicrobium sp. | reverse complement strand
AGAAAGCGGCGCGCGAGGCCGAGGAGATGGCTGGTGCCTCCGCCTATCGCCAGTCGGCGCATTACGAATGGGGCGGGCCCGGCGACGGCAGCCGCAGCCGTGACGAAATGCGGGCGCTCAGCATCCTCGGCCTCGATAGCGACGCCGACTACAAGACGGTGCGCACCGCCTATCGCCAGCTCGCCAAGCAGCATCATCCCGACTTGAAGCAAGGCGACAAGGAGGCCGAGCAACGCTTCCGGGAGATCCAGGCCGCGTACGACGTGCTCAAAAGAGTCGAGGAGCGGCGGGCAGTTCGCCAGCCATAATCCTCCCTGTCCGCGAAGCGGATGGGGAGGGGGACCATGCGAAGTATGGTGGAGGGGTCCCCTCGTCAGCCCTCCGGGTTGCCACCTCCCCACGAGCTACGCTCGCAGGGAGGAGCGATCACGGATTGAGCATGAACGTCGCGGCGCTGTGGGCGATTGGGCGCTCGGGGTCGCGGCCATGGGCGACGCCGCGGACGAAGCCGATCGATCTGGTCAGTTTATAGCATGTGCAGCGGGCGACGATGGTCTCGCCCTCGACCGCCGGCCGCAGATAATCGAGGCGCAGATCGAGGGTCACGATCGGCTGGAAATGGCCCAGCTTGACCCACACCGAGGTGCCCGAGGCGGTGTCGATCAGGCTGACGATGGCGCCAGAGGCAAGGATGCCCCCGGCCGGCACCCCGACCAGCGCCGGCTTCGACGGCAAGGCCAGCTCGGCCCAATCCTCGCCGGCGCCGCGATACTCGATGCCGAGCGCTCGGCCGTGGCCGACCTTGCGAGCCAACTCGAAAAAACGCGCCGGGTCGAAGCCGGGGCGGTCGGCGGCGTCGGCCTCGGGCGTGACCGGCTTCGTCACTCCGCCAGCCGCCGAGCAGTGTCCTGGACCAGAGCAATCATGTTGGGGACGCCCTGGGTGCGGTTGGAGCTGAGCTCGCGCTTGAGGTCGAACGGCGCCAGCTCTTTGGCAATGTCGAGCGCGACGATGTCTTGCGGCTGGCGGTCCTGGACGGCGGCCAGGACCAGGGCGACGATGCCCTTGGTGATGGCGGCGTTGCTGTCGGCGAGGAAGTGCAGCCGGCCGTCGTCGAGGCGGGTCGGATAGACCCACACCGAGGCCGAGCAGCCGCGCACCTTGGTCGCCTCGGTCTTCAAGGCGTCGGGCATCGGCTCGAGCAAGCGGCCGAGGTCGATCAGCAGCCGATAGCGGTCTTCGCTGTCGAGAAGCTGGTAATCGTCATAGACGTCGGCAATCGGGGGCAGGGCAGTCACGCCGCCGAACTAGCAGCACGGGCACCGGAAATCATCCCGCGGCGCGCAGATCCTCGATTTCGCGCGATAGCGTGTTTTCTTTTTCGACGGCGATTCGCTCGAGCACCTGCAGCCTCTGCTGAATGCGACGCATATCCTCGGCTTCCGGCTGCACGGCGGCCAACGCCTGCTTGGCGGCAACCGGCTGCGCGGCGATCACCGCATCGGCGATCTTGTCCAGCCGCTTGCGCAGGCGGCGGACGACGAACAGCCGCAGATAAACCGTATAGGCCGCCAAGGCCCAGAACAGCATGATCAGGATGGCAATCGCGTCGTCGCTCATAGCAAGCCCCTTATTCGTCTAGCGGTCGCGCAGGTTTTCAATCTCGCGCGACAAAGTGTCTTCCTTCTCGACGGCGATGCGCTCGAGGACGTGGATCCGGTCCTTCAGGGCCTTCACTTCCTCACGCAGCCGCATCGTCTCGGCGCGCTCCTCAACGGGTGCGTCGTCTTCACCGCGCAGCCGGTGGCGGCGAATTCCGCCCCTGCTCTTCAACACGCTCGCGACCATGACGATGAACACGATCAGGACGACCATTTCGAAGGGATTCATGATTTGGACTCCGTCAGGGGAGCGGCCTCGCCGGTGCGCGGCTTGAGGCGCGGCTGGGGCGGGTCGCGTAGCGCCTCGATCTGGGCGGCGGTCTCGATCCCGCCGTCGGTGACGATCTTCTCCAGCACCCGCACGCGTTGCTCCAGCTCGGCATTGCTGGCGGCATATTGCGCGGCTTTCTCGGCGGCCAGGCTGGTCTCGGCTTCCAGCTGCTTCTCGCGGAAGGTGAAGAAGCGTTTCGCCATGTAGAGCAGCAGGATCGTCGGAATCCCGATGACGATGAAGGCGATGAAGACGTTGGTCGGGCCGTCCATTACTTCTTGCCCCCGTCGATCAACGACAGCGAATCGATCTCCTGCGCCAGCCGGTGCGGCTGGTCGGTGATGATCCGCTCAATCGTCTCCATGCGGTCCTTGACCGAGCCCAGTTCGGCGCGGAGCTGGGCATTCTCGCCGGTCAGCAGCTTGATGCGCTCCTTCGATTCATTATCGGTCGTCGGGTGCAGCGGCCGGCCCCAGCTGGTTTCCAGCGGATAACCGTTCTTGATCCTCAGCCAGGTGGTGAACACCCAGCCGCCGACGCTGACGGCGACGATCAGCGAAATCCACGGCAGGATGCTCGTCACGAAATCGAAAACCTGGGCTACTTCGGGGTCCATTTGCATTCCCTCTTTAATTCAACGCAGTTCGTCGATCTCGTCGGACAGCCGCTTGGTGGGATCGGTGGCGATGCGCTCGAGCACTTTCAGCCTCTCCTCAAGCCGCTCGACGGTCGACTTCAACTGCTTGTTCTCATCGATGAGCGACCTGGTCGCCGAATCATCGGCGCGGATCGGGTGGACCGGATTGCCCCAGTCGTCGGTCAGCGGATAGCCGTGCCGGGCGCGAATGGCGGTCGTGATGACCCATGCGCCCATCGACAGAGCGATGATGGCGATGACAAAGAGTGGCCCTCCGAACTGCATGACTTCCCCCCTTTATCAGATGCTTAGCGCAGTTGCTCGATTTCCTTGGCGAGGCTGCGGTTTTCGGTGGTCACATAGCTCTCGATGTCGGCCAGGCGGCGGTCGATGTCGCGCATCCGGCCGCGGATGTCGCGGGCGCTGCGCGCCGGCGAGGCGCGCACCCCTTGCCAGAAGCGCTTTTCCTCATCGTCGACATAATCCAGCCCATGCGGCTTCTTCGGGGTCATCCAACCGGCGATGAAGTAGAGCAGGATCGGCGAGCCGCTGCCAAGCAGGATGGCGGCGATCATCATGATGCGGATGAGCGTCACGTCCATGCCGGTGTAATCGGCGATGCCGGCGCACACGCCCATCACCTTGCCGTTGACTGTATCGCGATAGAAGCGGGTGCGGCTTGGCGGCTGCGGCATGATCATTCTCCGTCGATGAGCAAGCGCTGCGAGCGCTGCTCGGGCAGGCAATTTTGCCGCCATTCGGGATTTTCGGCGGTCATGATGCGCTCGATGGTGCACAGGCGGTCGTCGAGGCGACGGGCGGCGTCGTGCAGCTCATCGAGCAGCTTTTCGTCCGATCCGGTCAGCTTCGCCGCGCTTTTCCATTTGGTCACATAGTGAAAGATCAACCACGGCAGGCCGAGAAAAAGCAGGACGACGGCCATCCCGCCGACGATGATTCCAGCAAGGTCCTCCATTCATTAAGCCCCTTTAGCCTTGAGCGACGCTTTGAGCGCCTCGAGTTCCGCATCCACTCGTTCCGATGCCTTCAATTCCGCGATTTCCTCTTCCAGGCTCTTCGGCCCGGTCATGCCGAGGGCATCGGCGCGGCCTTCGGCGAAATCGGCGCGGCGCTCAAGCACCTCGAAACGTGAGAAAGCATCCTCGGTGCGATTGCCGTGGAGCAGCTCGCTGGCCTTGGCACGGGTGACTGCGCTTTCAATGCGGTTGGCGATGGCGTTCTGGCGGGCACGGGCCTCGCGCAATTTGCCCTGCAGCTTGGCGATGTCGGCCTCATAGGCCTTCAGCGTCTCCTCGATGACGCCGATTTCGGCGCGCAGGCCGTCGGCCATGTCGACGGCCTTCTGGCGCTCCATCAGCGCCGCCTTGGCCAAATCCTCTCGGTCCTTGCTCAAGGCCAGCTCGGCCTTCTCGGTCCAGCTGTTCTGGAGCTCGTCGAGGCGATTGATGGCGCGGCGCATTTCCTTGCCGTCGGCGATCGAGCGCGCGGCCGAGGCGCGGACCTCGACCAACGTCTCTTCCATTTCGAGGATGATCATGCGGATCATCCGCGCCGGATCCTCGGCGCGGTCGAGCAGCTCGGTGAAATTGGCCGCGAAGATGTCCCGCGTGCGGGAGAAAATACCCATTCAAGCACTCCGTGCGATTTTGGCGCCTTGTTGGTAAATCTCTTTCAAGTTCCGTGCCAGTGTGTCAAAAATGCCAGAACAGTTGAAAAAACAGCGATTTCCGGCGTTTTTTGGCTCGAAACATCTTGCCAAACGGTGGTGAAAGTCACCAACTAATCGGACATGGAGCGGGCTAATCAGTTTGTCGGGTCAAGCCTGGCTTTTCTCGACGCGGTCGAGCGGGCAAGCCGTGCCGCGCCTCTCAATCGTCCGGTGCTGGTAATCGGCGAGCGCGGCACCGGCAAGGAATTGATCGCCGAGCGCCTGCACCATCTGTCGTCGCGCTGGGCCGGGCCGTTGATCACCATGAACTGCGCGGCGATGCCCGAGAATCTGATCGAGGCCGAATTGTTCGGGCACGAGGCGGGCAGCTTCACCGGCGCCGCCAAGACCCGCCACGGCCGCTTCGAGGAGGCCGACGGCGGCACCCTGTTCCTCGACGAACTGGCGACCTTGTCGTCGCCGGCCCAGGACCGGCTCCTGCGCGCGGTCGAATATGGCGAGGTCACCCGCATCGGCGCCTCGAAGCCGATCACAGTCGATGTCCGCATCGTCGCCGCCACCAACGAGCATCTGCCGCGGCTGGTTGACGAAGGCCGCTTCCGCGCCGACTTGCTTGACCGGCTGTCGTTCGAGGTCGTCACCTTGCCGCCGCTGCGGGCGCGGGTCGGCGACATCCCCTTGCTCGCCGAGCATTTCGGCCGGCGCATGGCGGTCGAGCTCGACTGGACCAACTGGCCCGGATTCTCGCCGCGCGCGGTCGCCGAGATGGAGGCCTATCCGTGGCCGGGCAACGTCCGCGAATTGCGCAACGCGGTCGAGCGTGCCGTCTATCGCGCCGAAGACCCCGAGCGGCCGATCGAGGCCATCCAGTTCGACCCGTTCGCTTCGCCGTGGGCGCCGGCGGGCGGCGAAGTGGTGCATGTCGAGCCGATCGACCGCCCGACCCAGGCGCATGCCGAAGCTCCCACCGAAGCCGCTGCTCCGATCGCCGCGATGGCCGAATCGACCGACGACCTGCGCGGCGCGGTCAACGCCTATGAGCGCGCGCTGCTCGAGGATGCGCTCAACCGCAACCGCTTCAACCAGCGGGCGACGGCGAGCTCACTCGGGCTCAGCTACGATCAGCTGCGTCACGCGCTAAAGCGCCACAAGTTGCTCGACGCGGCGGCGGGATGATGCGCTAGCGCCAATTTCGTGGTATCTTCCTTCCCTCAAACGAGAGGAGGTTTCGATGAAAGCTCTTTTCACCGCCGCCGTCGCCGCAATTGCCGGCGTGACCGCGATGATCCCCGCCGAGGCCGGCACATTTTCCGTCGGCAACAGCTTCGCCCGCGACTGCTGGCAGGCCGCCGAGGCCCGCGACCATGACACCAACGCCTTGTACCATTGCAATTTGGCGCTGGAGCAGGAGGGGCTGGACCCGGCCAACCGGGCGGCGACCCTGGTCAATCGCGGCGTGTTGTACATGCGCAACCGCAACTACACCTCGGCGGAGCGCGACTTCAACCGGGCGATGGCGACCGACGAGGCCAATCCCGAAGCCTATTTGAACATGGCCATCGCCCATCTCCAGAAGAATGAGAACGACACGTCGGTCATGCCGATGATCGAGAAGGCCCTGGCGCTCAACACCAAGGACCAGGCGCTGGCCTATTACAGCCGCGGCGTGGTCCACGAGCGCAACGGCAATGTCCGGCAGGCCTATTACGACTATAAGAAGGCCCACGAGCTGGCCCCTGATTGGGATGAGCCAACCCGGGACCTTGAGCGTTATCAGGTCGTCAAGAAATAGGCTCCTAGCGCGGCAGGCTCTGGAAGCTGGCCATGGCGTAGAGCATCGGGATCGACAGCAGCACGTTGAGCCGCGAGGCGATGCCGGCGGTCTTGGCGGCGGCGGCCTTGGCGGCGTCGTCGGCCTCGACCAGGCCCAGCACCTTCTTCTGGTTCGGCCAGATCAGCACCCAGACGTTGAACGCCATGATCAGGCCCAGCCACATGCCGGTGCCGATCAGCTGGAAGCCGTCGCGGAAGGCGAGGGCCTCGACCAGATAGGCATTGGCATAAGCCAGGCACAGGCCGAGCAGCACCGTCAGCGCCGCCGCCCAGCGGAAATAGAACAGAGCTTTGGGCGCGATATATTTGGAGACGCCGGGCTTCAGTTCGGCGGGGACGGTCGGCATCACTGGCGTCTGCACGAAGTTGAAATAATAGAGGAGGCCGATCCACAAGACGCCGAAGAAGACGTGCAGCCAGCGCAACACGACCTGCAGCGTCAACGAATCGGCGTGGAAAACCGCCATCAACGCCACCGCCAGCGCCAGCCCAACGCCCAGCACCGCATTCAGATTCCCGAAAAACTTCGCCATCGAAAAAGCCCCCTTTGTCCTGCGAGTTGGTTACGCCGCCAACCCCGGCAATCGCAAGCCTTTGTGGGAACCCTTGGGCGGGTTGCTTCGTCCATGGGGTGCAGCCGAATGCCCAGAAAGGAATCCGCCATGCCCTTCCGTTTGCCCGATCTGCCCTTTGCCCGCGACGCCCTGCAGCCAGTGATGTCGGCCGAGACGCTCGATTACCACTATGGCAAGCACCACAAGGCCTATGTCGACAAGGTCAACAAAATGATCGGCGAGGGTGGCGGCGGCGATGAGCGCAGCCTGATCGAGACCGTGCGCGCCGCCAGGGAAAAAGGCGACAAGGGGCTGTTCAACAACAGCGCCCAGATCTGGAACCACAGCTTCTTCTGGCAGTGCCTGGCGCCGGCCGAGGGCCAGCAGCCGGACGGCCGGCTGAAGGGGCTGATCGAGGACGGATTCGGCGGCACGGACGCCTTGCTCAAGGCCTTGAAGGCCGAGGCGGTCGGCCATTTCTCGAACGGCTGGGCGTGGCTGGTGCTCGACCGCGACAAATTGGCGATCACCTCGCTCCACGACGCCGACACGCCGCTGGTCCATGACGGCATGGTGCCGCTGCTGACGCTCGATCTGTGGGAGCATGCTTATTACATCGACTATCGCAACGAGCGGCCGCGCTATGCCGATGAAGTGCTGGCGAAGATCATCAACTGGGAATTCGTCGCCCGCAACCTCGATGGCGAGGGTGCGAGCAGGGCCGACCAGGAGCCGGCGGCGAGCGAGCGGGCGGTGGAGTTTTCCGGCTAATCGTCATTGCGAGCGGAGGGAAGCAATCCAGCGACGAACTGGATTGCTTCGTCGCTGCGCTCCTCGCAATGACGACTATTGCTTCAAACGATACCCGGTCTTGAACATCCAGATGATGGCGGCGAGGCAGCCGGCGATGATCGCGGCGGTGACGGCGAGGCTGGCGACCGGCGGCACGTCGGCGACCGAATAAAAGGTCCAGCGGAAGCCGCTGACCAGATAGACCACCGGGTTGAACAAAGTGATCGTCCGCCACGGCTCGGCCAGGGCATTGATCGAGTAAAAGGCGCCGCCGAGGAAGGTCAGCGGCGTCACGATCAGCATCGGGATGATCTGCAATTGCTCGAAATTGCCGGCCCAGATGCCGATGACAAAGCCCATCAGGCAAAAGCCGGTGGTGATTGCCGTCAGGAACAGCAGCATCAGCAGCGGATGGTCGATCCGCACCTCGACGAACAAAGTGGCGGTGGCGAGCGTCACCAGCGCAAGCACCAGGCTCTTGGTCACCGCCGCGCCGACATAGGCGATGACCGTTTCGAGGCTGGAAATGGGGGCGGAGAGCAATTCGTAGATTGTGCCGACGAACTTGGGGAAATAGATGCCGAAGCTGGCGTTGAAGATCGACTGCATGAAGACGCTAAGCAGGATCAGGCCGGGGACGATAAAACTGCCGAAGCTGATGCCTTCCATGTCGGCCATGTGGCGGCCGATGGCGGCGCCGAAGACGACGAAATAGAGGGCGGTGGTGATCACCGGGGTGACCAGGCTCTGCCACAAGGTGCGGCCGGCGCGGGCCATTTCGAAGCGGTAGATCGCCGCCATGCCGTTCCAGTTCATGGCCTTTGCCCCGGGGCGTGGACGAGCTCGACGAAAATATCCTCGAGGCTCGACTGGTGGGTCGACAAATCCTTGTAGCCGATGCCGAGGTCCGCCAGCCGCTTCATCAGCGAGGCGATGCCGGTGCGCGTCGCGTGGCTATCGAAGCGGTAGCAGAGGCGGTGGCCGTCATCCTCCAGCGCGACGTCCCATTCGGCAAGCTCGGGCGGGGCCGCGCGCAGCGGCTCGACCAAGGTGATGTCGAGCGTCTTCTTGCCCATTCGCGCCATCAGCGCCTTCTTCTCGTCGACCGCGATCAATTGGCCCTTGCTGATGACGCCGACGCGGTCGGCCATTTCCTCGGCTTCCTCGATATAATGGGTGGTGAGGATGAT
>DAIPLM010000065.1:2630-8645 GCA_036769205.1 Sphingomicrobium sp. | reverse complement strand
AAGCGTTCCCAAATGCTGCTCATGGGCCAAGTCTGTCATTGCGAGCGCAGCGAGTCGATAGACGACCGGAGGTCATCCAATCCAGCCCGCTTTCCCGTTCGTCCTGAGCTTGTCGGAGTCGAAGACGACCACAGGTCAGCGATTGCACTTTCTCCGCGCCTCCGCGTCTCCGCGCGAACCCAAACCTTCGCGGCTTTGCGCCTTCGTGTGAAAATACAAGGAAGCCGTCACGGAGTGAATCCGTGACATCGAACGCCACTCGCTCCGCTCGGGCGCCGGCCGGCTCTCGCCATCTCTTCGCGCTGGCTCCCGAATGCTGCGCATTCGCTCCCCTGCGCTCGGTGGCTTGGCTACAGCCCGCCGCTGTCCTTCACCACCAAGGTGTACTGGCTCGGCGACCAGCCGGCGAAGCTGCCGATGCCGATGACGATGATGACGATCGCCAGCGCGAAAGCGAGGATGCCGATCGGCACCGTCCGGCTGTGGCGATGGTCGCGGTCGGGGACGACGGTCTGCTTCGCCACCAGCGGCGGGTCGCGGCGGATCTTCGACACGCGCGCGCCGAGCGCGCCATGGGGCGCCAGCGTAACGGGCTGCTTGCCGGTGTTGAGCGGACTGGCCATGCCACCGGGCTACAGCGCAACGGTTAGCATCCGGTTAGCTCGCGGGGCGAATACCGGCTGTTGGGCTCGCTCAGTCGAGCAGCCTGGCCGAAACCGGGTCAGCCGGCGCCAGCACCCAGGCGAGCCCGGCCACCAAGCCGACCGCCAGCGCCAGCCCGATCACCGAGCCGATATGTGGCGATTGCTGGCGGCGGGCCGGCGGTCTCAGCGCCTGGGCAAGGCGCGCCTCGTCGAGCCGCGGCACGCGCAGCGGAACGCCATGGTCACGGTCGCGTCCGTCCCAATGCTTCATGGGCCGGGCTTTTATGCCGGCGCGGTTACCGTTCGGTTAGCACCGTGCCGTCAGGCCGCCTGCGCCACTCCCGCCACGGGCGCCGGCCGTTTGCCCGCCTGCCAGCCAGCCCAGCTGGTGGCGGCGCCGATGGCGAAGCCGGTCAGCACCACGGTCGCGCTCGGCACATTGCCGATCACGACCAGCAACCGCTCCAAAACCGCATTGTCGGCCATCAGCCCCATGGTCAGCATCTGGCCGACGATGAAGACGGCTGCGACCAGGAACGGGCTCGCTTTGTCGCGGAAACGCCACCACAGCACGGCGATGACGAGCAGTTCGACCGCCATTGCCCATTCGATCGACGGGATGATTCGCCCGAAGTCCTGCGGCCCGCGGATGGTCAGGCCGGGAACGAACCCGGCCATCAGCCGGCTGAACGGCGATTCGAACAGGATCAGCGGCGTCGCCAGCATGTAGCCCGAGTGCAGCCACACCTTCCGCCGGAACTTGAGCGCCCGGTAATAGAGGACGACATAAGCGGCGATGGCCAGCGCCAGCCCAACCAGGAACTGGCCGCCAAACATTTGCCGGGTGACGCCGTCGCCGCTGACGAAGCCCTTGCCGGTCAAGTCGATGATCGCCGCCAGCCCGCCGATCAGGAAGGGGAACAGCAGCAGGCTCGCCTTGCCGACGGCGCGGTGCAGCGGCAGCTGCGCCTTGTGGATGGTGAGGCTCTGGGCGAGCACCATCAGCACCCAGATGCTGGCGGCGATGCCGTGGGCGTGGAACTGCCAGGGGACGTTGCCCCAAACTCCGAAATAGCTCGGCCAGAAGCCGGCGACGATGACGGCGATCACCGCCAGCACATAATATGGCGCGTTTCTGTATGGCATTGGCAGGTGCCCCCTTCCGCTGCTGCTTCGCGGCATAGCATGAATGGTTGGGCAATGCTCGCCCGCGCACTGCATCGCGAAAATGTAAGGAATTCCGACTCTTGCAACAGGCGTTAACTTTGTGCGTTCATGCCGCGCCCGAAATGGCGGGCGCAAAAAGAGGAGAGCGACATGGGCAAGATGGCGCTTGGCGTGGCGGCGGCGATCGCGGCCAGCCTGATCAGCACACCGGCTTCGGCCGGCCTCGACGAGCCGTTCACCGGCAATCCCAATGCCAACATCGCCACCTTCGGCGGTTTTCAGCCGAGCAACGGCCCGATCGACGGCCGCTTCGACCGCCGGCGCGGCAACGCCAATGGCGGCGTCTGGGTCAATGGCGGCGAATGGGCGCGCTACAACAACCAGGCCTGGCAATCGTCCGGCTTCAACGATTGGTGGCACGACCGTCCCGACCGCGCCTACCCCGCCTGGGTCCGCAACAACCAGGACTGCGCCAAGCAATGGTACGCTGGATCCACGCTTCGCTGCTAAGCGCAGCCGCCGAGCGTAATGGAGTGTTTGCAAAGCAAACGCGAAGTTAGGCGAAGAGACGGCGAGAACCGGCCGACGGGTCGGCGCATGCCGAACCCGATCGACGTCACGGATTCACTCCGTGACGACCCGCCGCCGACCTTAACTTGATGGTCACCTTGGAGTGCGACTCTCCCTGCCTGGGAGGAGTCGAGCATGCTGCTCTATGGGATGATCGCCGCCGCCGTGCTGCTGACGCTGTCGGCCTGGGTCGCCGCCTCGCCGCCGTTCAGCCTGCTCGGCTGCTTCGTTTCGTCCTGGGCCGAGCGCTGCCACGGCCCGCTCGACGACTGAAGGTCGGACCAGACCGAACCGCCACGTCCGCAACCGCTATTCCCACCGCGAGCTGGTCGACTAGACTGGGCCGATGCCCCGTAACCGCTCGCTGCCGCCGCCGCCGGCTTTGCTCGCCGAAGCCGGCGCCATGATGCTCGCCGCCAGCCTGGCGGTGCGGCTGGTGCCGTTCCGGACCTTGGCCGAGCATTTGGGCATGGGGGCAAAAGGCCAAGCCGCCGCCGACGCCGAGACCGCTTATTGGCTGCGGCGGGCGGTGCTGGCCTGGTCCAAAAGGCTGCCGTGGCGGACGCTGTGCTTCGAGCAGGGCCTCGCCGTCTTCGCCTTGCTCCGCCGCCGCCGGCTGTCCGCGACCCTGCACTTCGGGGCGGCGACGATCGACGGCGAATTGAAGGCGCATGTCTGGGTGACCTCGGGCGAAACCGAGCTTGTCGGCGGCGAAACCAAGGAAAATTACGGCCTATTGGCGCGTTTTGGTTCCTGAATGGCGGGCCGCGCGCACTTTCAGCCGGCGTTCACTTCGGCCCCGTTATGAAGGCGCCATGAGGAGAAATTCAATGACTCGTCGTGCGATCCTATTGGCGGTGGGCGGCGTCGCCGTCGCGGCCTTGGCCGCGAGCGCGGCGTTCGCGCAGAGCGGCGGCCAGAGCAGCAGCGGCACCCAGAACACACCGTTCAACTATGAAATCAAGGACGGCAAGCGCGTGCCCAAGCCGACCAGCCGGATCACCAATGCCGATGGCAGCTGGCGCGAGGAAACCCGCCAGGGCAATTGCGTGACAATCAAGGAAGGAACCCCCGACGGGGCGGTTCGGACCACCCGCAAGTGCGACTAGCCGGTCGCTAGCCTTGCTTGCGGGCCGGAGCCTTGGCGCCCGGCTTGATGACGCAGGGCTGCAGACCGGCCTTCACCACATCTGCGCACAGCCGCACCTGGACGCTCTCGTCCGGACCGACGAACAGGGCCCAGTCGCGGGTCCGGCCGTGCTGGTCCTGGCAGGTCGCCGTCCAGTAGCTGGCGTTCTCATATTCGCCGACATAGCCCGACTTGGTCACCCGCCGGCATTCCGACCCCGACCCGTAAATGGCGCGCTTCAGGGCGATCGCCCGGTTCATGTCGTCGAGCTGGTGCAATTTGTCCTGGCCTTCGGAGCGGACGACGATCGGCTGATTGGGCTGGGTCGCCGGGCTGTCGTTGCAGGCGGCAAGGACGAGCAGGCCAAAGAGCGGCAGCAACCTCGACATGAAAGCAGTCTCCTTCAATCTGCGAAACGCACCCGGACGCCAAAAGACTTCCTACCCCATCTGGCCGTGACTCGGAACGGCTGGTGAGCCGGTGAATTGGATCGCGATCCGCTTGGCGGCCTCGACCGCCAATGCGGTCGCCGCCGCCGCCGTTTCTCCCCGCGCCAGCGCCACGCCCATGCGGCGGTTCTTGAGGGTGTTGGGCTTGCCGAAGATGCGGATATCGACTGGGGCGTCAGGCTTGCCGAGGGCGAGGGCGTCGGCGAGGCCTTCGAACCGGAAGTCGCTGCTTTCGCGATCGGCGAGGATGACGGCGCTGGCCGACGGGCCGTGAAAGTCGATCGCCGGGATCGGCAGACCGAGGATGGCACGCAAGTGCAGCTCGAACTCGCTCAAGCTCTGGCTGATCAAAGTGACCATGCCCGTGTCGTGCGGCCGCGGTGACAATTCGGAGAAGATCGCATCGTCGCCGGCGATGAAGAACTCGACCCCGAAGATGCCATGGCCGCCGAGGGCGGTGACGACCTTCGTCGCTTGCTCCTGCGCCGATCGTAGCGCCGCCTCGGACAGCGCCGCCGGTTGCCAGCTTTCGCGATAGTCGCCGGCGGCCTGGCGGTGGCCGACCGGCTCGCAAAACAGGATTCCGTCCTTGGTCGCCACCGTCAGCAAAGTGATCTCGCTGTCGAAGGCGACAAATTGCTCGACAATGACCCGGGCCCGGTCGCCGCGCATGTTGGCGACCGCATAGTCCCAGGCGCGGACCAGTTCCTCGGCATCATTGGCGACGCTCTGGCCCTTGCCCGAGGAGGACATTACCGGCTTGACCACGCTCGGGAAGCCGATTCGGTCGGCGGCGGCCAGTGCCTGTTCGCGGCTTTCGGCGAAGACATAGGCCGACGTCCTGAGGCCCAGCTCCTTGGCGGCGAAGTCGCGGATGCCGTCGCGGTTCATGGTCAGTTGCACCGCCTTGGCCGAGGGGACGATGCGCCAACCTTCCTTTTCCAGCTCGACCAGCGTGTCGGTGTCGATCGCTTCGATCTCCGGGACGACGAAATCCGGCCGGTGCGTCTCGACCGCCGCGCGCAAAGCGGCGCCGTCGAGCATCGGGAACACCTCGCAAGCGTCGGCCATCTGCATCGCCGGCGCATTGGCGTAGCGGTCGCAGGCGACGACCCGGCAGCCGAGCCGCTTGGCGGCAATCGCGAATTCACGACCAAGCTCGCCGGAGCCCAAGAGCATGAGGGTGGCGATGTGCATGGTGGCTCGCTTACAAGAGCGGCAAAGGAGATGTCGATGCGCCGCTTACTCTTGCTCCCCGCCGTCGCGCTGATCGCCGCCGCGCCGACGCCGAAGCCGAAGACCCCGACCGACGTCCTCGCCGCCTCCAAGCCGGGAGAATGGGCGGAGATTCCGGCCGACGATTTGATGGTCATCGATTTGGCGTCGGGCAAGCGCGTCGTCGTCCAGCTGGCGCCCGCCTTCGCCCCGGTCCACGTCGCCAACATCCAGAAGTTGGCGCGCGGCGGCTATTGGCAGGGCGCCGCCATCTATCGCGTCCAGGACAATTATGTCGCGCAATGGGGCAATAATGAGAGCGAGAAGCCGCTGCCCGCCGGCGTCGTCAAGACCCCGCCCGCCGAATATCACCGGGCGCTGAAGGGACTGAAAATCGTGCCGTTGGGCTCGCCCGACGCTTACGCCCCCGCCGTCGGCTACACGCGGGGCTGGCCGGTCGCCTACGATCCCAAGGCCGGCACCGCCAACCTCACCCATTGCTACGGCAGCGTCGGCGTCGGCCGCGGGCTGTCGCCCGATACCGGCATGGGCGGCGAGCTCTATGCCGCCATCGGCCACGCGCCGCGTCATCTTGACCGGGTAATCGCCGTCGTCGGCCGGGTGGTGGCGGGAATCGAGAACCTCTCCAGCCTGCCGCGCGGCACCGAAGCCCTCGGCTTCTACAAGGAACGGAGCAGCGACGTGCCGATCGCCAGCGTCCATCTCGCCTCCGAGCTGGCCGCCGGGGCGCGCCCGCGCTTCGAATATTTGAAGGAGGGCACCGCTTCCTTCGCCCAGTGGCTGCAAATCAAGAAAAACCGCAAGGACGACTTCTACATCC
>DAIPLM010000065.1:0-2620 GCA_036769205.1 Sphingomicrobium sp. | reverse complement strand
GGCGGATAAGGCAACGCCCGCCCCTTTGCCGGGACGGGCGCTGCTTCAATCGTCAAGTGGCTTGAGCGTCAGGCCGCCCAGGCCGGGGTGTTCATCCGGTTACGATGATGGATGATCGCCGGGCCGCTGTGCGAGCGCATGCTGGCTTCGGCCAGCGGCAGCGCCGTCGTGCAGAACGCGCACTCGGCCGAGACCCGGCCGATGATCCAGTGCGTCCGCCCGCAGCCGGGGCAATGATTGACCTCCTGCTCGCGGTACACCGCGTGATAACCGCGGCCGGCGGGGTCATGCGCCATGCGCAGGTCGCCAAGTGTCGGATAGGTCGACATAAAACCGTTCCTTTCGGCGGTTGGAACGGACGAATACGCCCGAAGTTGCATGGTTCCGAAGCGCGCAGAACGCACAGTATCGTTTCGGGACGGGTAACCGTGTCCGAAGAGCAACGATTCAGTATGCTCGTAAAGCGCGAGCCGGACGCGCGTTTAACGCCGGCAAAGCGGCGAGCAGGGCGGCGGTGACGGCAAGGACGACCGCCCCCGCCGGGATGGCGAGCAGCGCTCCCCAATCGGGCCGCAACGGGATGTCGAGCACTTGGCCGGTGACGAGCCAGGCCCCGCCGATCCCCGCCACGAACGCCAGCAGCGCCACCGCCGACGACAGCAAGGCGAATTCGATCAACTGGGTGGCGACGATTTGGCCGCGGGTGGCGCCGACCAATTTCAACAATATTAGGTCGCGGACCCGGGTGCGGCGGGTGGCAACGACGGCGCCGGCGAGCACGACCATGCCCATCAGGATCGCCACCATCGTCGCCAGGCGGACGGCGCGGTCGAGGGCGGTGAGGATGGCCCCGACCTCGGCGACGATCGCCGAGACGCGGATGGCGCTGACCATCGGCAGGCGCTCGGCCAGCTTCTGCTCGAAGACAATCGTGCTCGCGCCCTTGGCCGGCGCGACCGTCGCCATCAAAGTGTAGGGCGCCTGCTCCAGCGTCCCCGGCGCGAAGATGATGGCGAAGTTGAAGCCCATCGACCGCCAGTCGATCTCCCGCAGTGAGGCAATCCGCGCCTCGATCGGGCGGCCGAGGACAGCGATGGTCAGGCGGTCGCCGATCTTGAGGCCGAGGGCCTCGGCCGCGTCCTGGTCGAGCGAAATCAACGGCGGCCCGCGATAGTCGCTCGGCCACCAGTCGCCGGCGGTGACCCGGTTGGCCGGCGGCAGCTCCCGCGCGAAGGTCAGGCCGCGGTCCCCGCGCAGCACCCAGGCGCCTTCGGGAATCGCCGGCAGATCGGCAACCCGGGTGCCGTTGATCGCTACCACCGGCCCGCGCAGCGACGGCACCAGCCGCAGCTCGGCGCCGGGCAGCTCGCTTTGGGCCAAGGCGCGTAACTCGCCTTCGCGCCCGGCCGGGATATCGACCAGGAACAAGGCCGGGGCGCGGGCCGGGATGGCCTGCCGGATCTCGGTCAGCAGGCTGGCGCCGCTGGCGGCGAGCATCACCAGCAGCGACAAACCGAGCCCGAGCGCCGCCGACAGGCGGACGGTCGCCGCCCCCGGCCGGTCGAGCGCGGCGACGCCGAGCCGGGTAACCGGCCCGCCGCGATGACGGGCGGTTCGCGCGGCGATTCGGATCAGCGCGCCCAGCCCGGCGAACAGCAATGCCAGCGCGGCGATGGCGCCGATGCCCGTCGCGGCGAAGGCGCGATTGGAGGCAAGCAGGATGGCGAGACCGACGGCGGCGGCCAGCGCCAGCGCCGGGATCAGCCAGCCGCGGCGGCTGCCCACGTCCTCGCCGACATCGCCACGCAGCAATTGCGCCGGGCGGGTGCCGACCGCCGACGCCACCGGGCCCCAGCTGGCGGCGAGCGTCACCAGCAGCCCGAACGCCGCCGCCTCCGCGAGCGCCGGCCATTGCGGGGCCGAGTCGGGCGGAATCGGCAGGGCCGGGCCGGCGAGCGAGCCTACCAGCGCCGGGACGGCGGCGCCGATGCCAAGGCCGACCGCCAGCGCCGCCAGCGCGACGAGCGCGACCTCGATGCCCAGCATCGCCGCGAGCGTCCGCTGGCCGGCGCCGAGCAATTTCAGGATGGCGATCGCCGGCCGGCGCGAGGCAGCGAAGGCCAAAGCGGCGCTGGCGATGCCGACCCCGCCGACGGCGAGCGCGGCAAGCGCGATCAGCAGCAGCATCTCGCCCACCCGCTCGACGAATCGCCGGGTGCCGCCGCCGGCCTCGCTGCGCTCGCTGGCGTTCCAGCCGCCGTCGGCGAAGCGCAGGCGGAAGGCCTTGGCGGTGGCGGCGGGGTCGGCCCCGTCCGGCAACAGCAGGCGATAGGAGGTCCGGTAGATGCTGCCTGGCTGGACCAGGCCGGTGGCGGCGAGGCCGGCCTCATCGACCAATGCCGGCGGCGCCAGCGCGAAGCCGGACATGGTCGGCATGGTGGCGATGATGCCGCTGACCCGGAACTCGCCATAGCCGATGCGGACTGTGTCACCGGCGCGCACCGCCAGCCGCTCGGCAAGGTCGGCGCCGAACGCGACCTCGCGGTCGCTCGGCGGCCGGCCCGAGCTCAGCTCCAGCTTGCCGGCCAGCGGCCAGCGCCCGTCGACGCCGCTCAATTCG
>DAIPLM010000064.1:0-8669 GCA_036769205.1 Sphingomicrobium sp. | reverse complement strand
TCGGCGGCGGCTGCGAAGTGGCGATGATGGCCGACTTCATCATCGCCGCCGACACTGCCAAGTTCGGCCAGCCCGAGATCAAGCTCGGGGTCACGCCGGGCATGGGCGGCTCGCAACGGCTCACCCGGGCCATCGGCAAGGCCAAGGCGATGGAAATGTGCCTGACCGGCCGGATGATGGGCGCCGAGGAAGCCGAGCGCAGCGGCCTGGTCGCCAGGGTCGTCCCCGCCGTCGATCTGCTCGACGAGGCGCTGAAGACGGCAGAGGCGATCGCCGGAATGGCCCCGCTCGCCGCTATCGCCACCAAGGAGATGGTCAACGCCGCCTTCGAAATGGGCCTGGCGCAAGGCATCAATTTCGAGCGCCGCCTGTTCCACGGCCTGTTCGGCACCGAGGACCAGAAGGAAGGCATGACTGCCTTCGTCGAGAAACGGCCGGGAGAGTGGACGGGGCGGTAGAAAATTCCCTCTCCCTTGATGGGAGAGGTAGCGAGACTTAGTGAGCGCAGCGAACTTAGTCGCAGCTAGGTGAGGGTGCTCTTGTCATCCACCCTCATCCAACCTCCGCTAAGCGGCTGCGCCGCCAAGCTACGGTATTCTTCTCCCATCAAGGGAGAAGGTTTGAGGAGTTCATCATGGCACGCGTCGCATTCATCGGGCTGGGCAACATGGGCGGCGGCATGGCGGCCAACCTCGCCAAGGCCGGGCATGAGGTCCACGCCTTCGATTTGAGCGACCCGGCCCTCGAACGCGCCGTCCAGCACGGCTGCGCGCGGGACGCTTCGGCGGCCGACGCCTGCAAGGACGCGGACGCAGTCGTAACCATGCTGCCGGCCGGCAGCCACGTCGCCTCCGTCTATCGCGACTCCGTGCTCGGCAAGGCGCCGACCTCCGCCATCCTCATCGACTGCTCGACGATCGACGTCGCCACCGCCCGCTCGGTGGAAGAGGAAGCGGCGGCACAGGGCTACACGATGGTCGACGCCCCGGTATCGGGCGGCATCGCCGCCGCCGAGGCCGGGACTTTGACCTTCATGGTCGGCGGCAGTGACGAAGGTTTCCAGCGCGCCCGCGAAATCCTGGAAAAAATGGGCAAGGCGGTGATCCACGCCGGCGGTCCCGGCTCCGGCCAGGCGGCGAAGATCTGCAACAACATGCTGCTCGGCGCGACCATGGCCGCGACCTGCGAGAGCTTCGTGCTTGCCCAGAAGCTCGGCCTCGATCCCCAGACTTTCTTCGACATCGCCTCCAAGGCGTCGGGCCAGAGCTGGTCGATGACCTCGTACTGCCCGGTCCCCGGCGTCGGCCCGGAAACCCCAGCCGACCGCGATTACGAGGGCGGCTTCATGGCGATGCTGATGCTCAAGGATTTGAAGTTGGCGATGGAGGCCGCCCAGGCCGCCGGCGCCTACACGCCGATGGGCGGCGAGGCGGCCGAGCTCTACCAGCGCTTCGTCGACCGCGGCGGCGGCCACAAGGATTTCTCGGCCCTGATCAAGATGATCGACGACTCTTGGCAAGTGCCCGACGATGATGCGAAGGGTTGAGCCACTTGTTTGCAAGGAGCCATGCATGAAGTTCGTCGCCGTCGCCTCCGCCTTCGCTGTGCTTGCCGCCTGCCAGCAGCCCGCGCAGCCGAGCCAGCAGGCCGCCGCCAACCAAGCCGGCAACGCCAATGAGACCGCCAGCGCCACCCTCGCCGCCGCCGCCGCCAAGCCGCTGAGCAAGGACGCCGCGCTCAAGCTGATGCATGACCGGCACGAGAATATGGAAACAATCGGCAAGGCGGTGAAGGCGGCGCGGCTGGCGATGAATGCTTCACCGGCGGACCTGGCGACGGTCCGGCAATCCGCCACGACGATCGCCGGCTTCGCGCCCAAGGTCCCGTCCTGGTTCCCGGTCGGCACCGGGCCGGATGTCGGCAAGACGATGGCGAAACCGGAACTGTGGCAGAAGCCGCGGGAATTCGCCGCCCACGCTCGGGATTTCCAGAAAGCAGCATTGGCATTCGATGCGGCGGCCAAGGCCGGCGATTTGACCCGGATCAAGGCGTCGTTCGCCGACCTCGGCAAGAGCTGCAAGGCCTGCCACGATCCGTTCCGAAATGAGCACGACAAGCACTGATCCGGCCATCCGGCAGCCGATCTGGGACTTGCCGACGCGGCTGTTCCACTGGTTGCTGGTCGGGCTGATCGCCTTCAGCTGGTGGTCGGCGGAGAATGACGAGCTCGACCTCCACATCTGGGCCGGCATGGCGGTGCTGTCGCTGCTTCTCTTCCGCTTGCTGTGGGGCCTGTTCGGCAGCTCGACCGCACGCTTCGCCAGCTTCATCCGCGGGCCCCGGGCTGTGTTCGCCTATCTGAGGGACGCCAGCAGCTGGCGGAGCGCCGGCCACACGCCGCTCGGCGCCTTGAGCGTCCTTGCCCTGCTCGGAGTGATTGCGGCCGAGGTCGGCCTTGGCTTGGTCGCGGTTGACGAGGACGGCTTCGCCGAAGGCCCCCTCGCGCATCTCGTCAGCCTCGATTGGTCGGACCTCGCGACCGATCTGCACGAGGATCTGTTCAACGTCCTGCTGGCGCTGATCGGCCTGCACATGGCCGCCATCATTTACTACCGTCTGCGCGGCAAGAGGCTGGTCGGCGCCATGGTCACCGGCAAGGGCGCGTTGCAACCGGGCGTCATGCCGATGCGGCCCGGACGCTGGTGGGCAGCAATCCTGTGCCTGGCCGTCGCCATCGGCATCACCCGCTGGATCATCGCCGGCGCCCCGCCCCTCTAGGGGTTGATCGCGCGCAGGCGCAGGGCCACATCGCGGCCATGCTGATCGAGACCGAACGCACGCCTAACCCGGCGACCCGCAAGTTCCTGCCCGGCCGCACGGTGATGGAGGCGGGCAGCCGCGACTTCCCGAATGCCGAGGCGGCCGAGGCGTCGCCGCTGGCCGAGGCCTTGTTCGCTACCGGCCTGGTCGAAGGCGTCTTCTTCGGCCGCGATTTCGTCTCGGTCAGCGCCGCGCCGGGCGTCCATTGGGACGCGCTCGAGCCCGAAGTGCTCGGCATCCTGCTCGATGCCTTCGTCGGCGACGCGCCCTTGTTTAAGCCCGGAACCGCCGCCGGCATCGCCATCGCCGCCGATTCTCCGGCGTTCGAGGAGGACCCGGCCGACGGTGAGATCATCGACCAGATCAAGGAATTGATCGAAACCCGGGTGCGGCCGGCGGTCGCCCAGGACGGCGGCGACATCATCTATCGCGGCTACCGGCAGGGCACACTCTACCTCGCCATGCAGGGCGCCTGCTCCGGATGTCCGTCCTCGGCGGTGACCCTGAAACGCGGCATCGAGGGCCTGATCAAGCATTACGTCCCCGAGGTCGAAACCGTCGAAGCGATTTGACGGCAACTTGAATCCGCTTGCCCCGGCGGGCGGCTTGTGTCCAAATCCCCACTCATCGATCGGAGCGCGCCTTCGTGATCCTGGCGTTCGACACGTCCACCCCGGCCTGCACAGCCGCCTTGTTCGCGGCCGACGGCAGCCTGTTCGCCGCGCGCGACGAGGTCATCGGACGCGGCCATGCCGAGCGGCTGGTGCCGCTGATCGCCGAGATGCTGGACGGCCATTTGCCGTCGCAGGTGCTGGTCGGGACCGGACCGGGCAGCTTCACCGGCATCCGCATCGCCATTGCCGCCGCTCAGGGGCTCGCCATCGGCTGGGACGTGCCGGTGTGCGGCCTGTCGTCGCTAGCGTTGCTCGCGGCCGGCGCGCCCGGCGACGGTCCGGTCGCCGCCGCCATCGCCGGCGGCCACGGCGAATTGTTCGTCCAGCAATTCCGACGCGGGCCACTGAAGGCGTCGAGCGACATGTTCAACCTGCCGGCCGCCGCCGCCGCTGAAATCATCGACGCGCCTTTGGTCGTCGGCTCGGGCGCCGAGGCTTTGGTCGCGGCGCGCGACAGCGGCGAGGCCTTGCCGCTCCTGCCCTCGGCGTCCCATGCCCTGGACTTGCCGCCCAGATTGCGGTCGCTCGACCCCCGCCCGCTCTACGCCCGCGCCCCCGACGCGCGGCCGCGCGAGGCGGCATGAGCAGCGCCGCGGAAGCGATACGGGTGCGACTGTCCCCGGGCGAGTCGGCTGACCTCGACGCGGTGATGGACGTCATGGCAGCGGCGTTCGATCCCGGCTTCGGCGAGGGCTGGACCCGCTCGCAGTGCGCCGGCATCCTGCCCTTGTCGGGGGTGGTGTTGATGCTGGCCCACGATGAATCGGGCGCCGTCCACGGTTTTTCCTTGCTGCGGACGGTCGCCGACGAGGCCGAATTGCTGCTGCTGGCGGTGGCGCCGAGCGCCCAGCGGCGCGGGGTCGGCGCCGCCTTGCTTGACCATTTCATCGACCATGGCCGGGCCGCCGGCCTCCGCCGCCTGCACCTGGAAGTCCGCGACGGCAACCCGGCGGTCGCCATGTATCAGGCCTTCGGATTCAAGGCCGAGGGCCGCCGCACCAAATATTATTCAGGGCAGGACGGCAGCCAGCACGACGCGCTGACAATGGCCCGCGGGCTTTGACCTGAAGCTGTTCGCGGCGAATATTGCCCGACTATTGCCGCACTCGAAAAGCCAGCGTAGTAACCCACGCGCTGTGGCCGACGGGACGGATTGCCACGCGCCTTTCCAGCTCGGGGAAAACAAATGGCAGAAGAAGCTCAAGACGATACTCTGATTACGCTGACCGCCGACATTGTCGCGGCCCATGTCAGCAACAATAGCGTGGCGGTCAACGACTTGCCGCAGCTGATTTCGAACGTCCACGGCGCCTTGAATGGCCTCTCCGGACGCTCGGCCCCCGAAGCCAGGCCGGAGCCCAAGGTGCCGATCCGCTCGTCGATCAAGCCGGACTATATCGTCTGCCTGGAAGACGGGAAGAAATTGAAGATGCTGAAGCGGCATCTGATGACGCATTACCAGCTGACCCCGGACCAGTACCGGCAGAAATGGGGCCTCAACGCCGACTATCCGATGGTTGCCCCCAATTATGCCGAGCAGCGGCGGACGCTCGCCAAGGCGATCGGCCTCGGCACCAAGCGCCGGAAGACCAAGAAGAAGTAATGACATTTCCCCTCCCCGGTTTCGCGACTGGGGAGGGCCTTGCTTTGACGCTGATTGAGCGAGGTTCTAACGAACCCTCATGACCCGCAAGATCGACATCGAGGCGCTGTGCGCCGACAAGGGCCTCCGCATCACCGAGCAGCGCAAGACCATCGCCCGCGTGCTCGGCGACAGCGAGGACCACCCCGATGTCGAGACCCTGCACGGCCGCGCCGCCGCCATCGACCCCAACATCTCGATCGCCACCGTTTACCGGACGGTGCGGTTGTTCGAGGAGGCCGGCATCCTCGAGCGCCATGAATTTGGCGACGGTCGCTCGCGCTACGAGGCGGCTTCGGACGCCCACCACGACCATCTGATCGACGTCGAGACCGGCAATGTCATCGAGTTCGTCGACGAGGAATTGGAGCTGCTGCAGAAAAGGATCGCCGAAAAGCTCGGCTTCCGCTTGGTCGACCACCGCATGGAGCTCTATGGCGTCGCCCTCGATCGCGGTCGCTGAGGGATCCCATTCGCGGCTGCGGGCTTACGGGCGGATCGCCGGCCTCGCCGCCTGGTTCCTGATTTGCATCGTCCCGCATGGTTTGAGCAGCCTCGTCGGCGAATCGCGCTGGCCGCGGCGGTTCATGCGCGGCGTCGCCGTGATTTGCGGCGCCGATGTCCGCTGCGAGGGGCATCCCGCCTCGCGCGGCACCCTGCTACTTGCCAACCATGTCAGCTGGCTTGACATTCCGGTGCTGGCCGCCGCCACCGGCTGCGCCTTCGTCTCCAAGGCCGAGCTGCGCCACCACCCGCTGCTGCGCTGGCTCGCCGACCAGAACCTCACGATCTTCGTCGACCGCGCCGACCGCCGCTCGATCCACGGCCAGGTCGCGGCGCTCGCCGACGGCCTCAAGCGCCGCCAGCCGCTCGCCGTCTTTCCCGAAGGCACGGTCGGCGACGGCGGCCGGCTGCTGCCGTTCAAGCCCAGCCTGCTGGCGGCGGTGGCGCCGCCGCCCGAAGGCGTCGTCATCCGACCGGCGGCGATCGATTATGGCCCGCTGGCGCCGGTGATCGGCTGGGGAACGGGCGAGCCCGGAATTGCCAATGTCCTGCGCGTGCTCGGGCGCCAGGGCCGCCTGCCCGTCACCGTCCACCTGCTTCCCGCCATCGCCCCCGAAGCCGACCGCAAGTTGCTCGCGAAAGCCGCCCATGACGCCATCGCCGGGGCGCTTGCGCCTTCCGGTATGGCTCCGGCTCGCGTATAGGCGCGCGCTTCATGACCAGCCTTCCCAGGACATTTCGAGTCAAAAGCTTCGGCTGTCAGATGAACGTCTATGACGGCGAGCGCATGGGCGAATTGCTCGGCGCCGAGGGCCTGCGCGCGGCGGCCGACAACGAGGACGCCGATCTGGTCGTGCTCAACACCTGCCACATTCGCGAAAAGGCGGCCGACAAGGCCTATTCGGACATCGGCCGGCTGAAGCGCGAGGATGGCTCGCGGCCGATGATCGCGCTGGCCGGCTGCGTCGCCCAGGCCGAAGGAGCGGAGGCCAAATCGCGCTCGGCGATGATCGATTTGGTGGTCGGCCCGCAGGCCTATCACCGCCTGCCGCAAATGATCGCCGAGGCCGCCGCCGGCGCCCGCCCGGTCGACACCGACATGCCGGCGATCTCCAAGTTCGGCGCTTTGCCCGCCCGCCGCAAGGTCGGTCCCAGCGCCTTCCTCACCGTCCAGGAAGGCTGCGACAAATTCTGCACCTATTGCGTCGTCCCCTACACCCGCGGTGCCGAGGTCAGCCGGCCGTTCGCCGACATTGAGAGCGAAGCGCGCAGCCTGGTCGATGGCGGCGCCCGCGAAATCACTTTGCTCGGCCAGAACGTCAATGCCTGGATGGGCGCGTGCGGCGGCCTCGACGGGCTCATCCGGGCGCTGGCGGAAATCGATGGGCTGGAGCGCATCCGCTACACCACCTCGCACCCCGCCGATATGAGCGACGCGCTGATCGCCGCCCACGGCGAGGTCGACAGATTGATGCCCTATCTCCACTTGCCCGTGCAGTCGGGCAGCGACCGCATCCTCAAGACGATGAACCGCAGCCACAGCGTCGAATCCTATCTGCGGACCATCGCCAGGGCCCGCGCCGCCCGCCCCGACATCGCCATTTCCGGCGATTTCATCGTCGGCTTTCCGGGCGAGAGCGACGAAGATTTCGCAGGCACCTTGGCCATCGTCGACGCGGTCGGCTACGCCTCGGCTTATTCGTTCAAATATAGCGCCCGCCCGGGGACTCCGGCGGCGAACATGGAAGGAGCGGTCCCGGCCCACATCATGGATCAACGGTTGCAGCAGCTCCAGGAGCGCCTCGCCTCGCACAGCCTCGCCTTCAACCGCAACTGCATCGGCCGCGACACGCGCATCCTGATCGACCGCAAGGGCCGCCAGCCCGGCCAGATGATCGGCAAGTCGCCCTGGCTGCAATCGGTGTTCGTCGATACCGACGCGACAATCGGCGATATGCTCGATGTCACCTTGACCGGCGCCTTCCCCAACAGCCTCAGCGGCGCCCTGCGCGCTGCGGCGGCCGCCTGATGGCCAAGCGCGACCTCGCCGCCGTCGGCGCCAACGATCCGCTCGGCCGCGCCCGGCTCGAGCTGGAGTTCGAGCAGCCCTATCTGCTCGGCCCCCTGTTCGGCGATTACGACCGCCATCTGGTGATGATCGAGGACCGCCTCGGCGTGAACATCGCCGCCCGCGGCAACCGGGTGATGATCGAGGGCGAGCCGGATGCCGCCGCCCGCGCCCGCGACGTCCTCACCGGCCTCTACAACCGGCTCGACCAGGGCCATGACGTCGACGCCGCGGCGGTCGAATCGATCATCGGCATGGCCGCCCAGCCGCGGCTCGACGGCATTATCAGCGAGGAGGTCGCCGAGCCGCCCCGGGTCATGATCCGCACCCGCAAGAAGACCATCGTCCCGCGCTCGCCGGTGCAGACCGTCTACATGGAAGCGATCAATCGCGACGATATGGTGTTCGCCTTGGGGCCGGCGGGCACCGGCAAGACCTATCTCGCCGTCGCCCAGGCGGTCGCCATGCTGATCACCGGCCAGGTCGACCGCCTAATCCTGTCGCGCCCGGCGGTCGAGGCCGGCGAGCGCCTGGGCTTTCTGCCCGGCGACATGAAGGAGAAGGTCGACCCCTATTTGCGGCCGATCTACGACGCGCTCTACGACATGCTGCCGACCGAGCAGGTCGAGCGCCGCATTGCCAGCGGCGAGATCGAGATCGCGCCGATCGCCTTCATGCGCGGCCGCACCTTGAACGACGCCTTCATCATCCTCGACGAGGCGCAGAACACCACGCCGCAGCAGATGAAGATGTTCCTCACCCGCTTCGGCATGCGCAGCCGGATGGTGATTTGCGGCGACCCCAACCAGACCGATTTGCCGCCGGGCGCCACCTCCGGCCTGGCCGACGCCGTCGCCAAGCTCGAGGGCATCCCCAAGCTGACGATGGTCCGCTTCACCGCCTCCGACGTCGTCCGCCACCCGCTGGTCGGGCGCATCGTCCAGGCGTATGAGGGGCCGGA
>DAIPLM010000063.1:7522-8750 GCA_036769205.1 Sphingomicrobium sp. | reverse complement strand
CAAGTAGGATAGTTTAGGCCGCGTCCTCGTTGGCGGAGGATGGCGGCGCGAGATTGGTGAGAGGGCGCGGCGCGGCTTCGACCATGGGCGGCGCAGGCAAATCCTTGGCGCTTCCTGCGCCGAGCGTTTCGAAGCGCCGCGCCTGCGTCAGCACCTGGCTTTCGAAGCTGCCGACCATCTGGTTGTAGGCGGAATTGGCGGTAGAAAGGTTCTTGCCGACCCGCTCCATATGCTGCGCCATGGTCGCAAGGCGCGAGTGCAACTCCTTGCCAAGCGCGGCGATTTCGCCGGCGGCCTCCGCCAGTTTCTCCTGTTGCCAGACGGCAGCGACGGTGCGGGCGATTGCGACGAGGTTGGTGGGGGTCGCCAGCAGCACCCGGCGCTCGAATGCCCAGTCCCACAGGCCGTCGTCGCGCTCCAGCGCCGCGGTCAGGAAATGTTCGCCGGGAATGTACATGACGACATATTCGGCGCTGTCGCCGAACTGCGCCCAATAGGCTTTGGAGCCCAGTTGCTGGGCGTGGGTGCGGATCGAGGCGAGATGGGCGCGGAAGCAGGCCTCGCGCTTGTCCTCGTCGACCTCGTCGCAGGCGTCGAGATAGGCGTTGAGCGAACATTTGGCGTCGATGATCAGCTGGCGGCCGCCGGGCAGACGGACGATGACGTCGGGCCGGAGCTTGCCGTCCTCACCATCGACAGAAACTTCGGAACGGAAGTCGGCGTAAGGGCTTAAGCCCGCTTGCTCCAACACGTTGCGAAGACTTTGCTCGCCCCAGCGACCCCGTGCCTTGGGGCTGGAGCGGAGCGCATTGACGAGATTGCGGGTCTCGTCGCGGACCTGACCCTGGCCGGCGCGGACCAGTTCGACGGCCTCGCGCAGGCCGGCATATTGGTCGACCCGCTCCTTCTCGACCCGCTGCAATCCCTCCTCGTAGCGCTTGAGGGTCGCCTCGACCGGCTGCAGCAGCGCCTGGAGCTTGGTGGTATGGGTTTTGTCGGCCTCGGTGAAGCGCTCGCCGGCTTTGGCCAGGAAGTCCTTCTGGGCCTTTTCGAGCATTTTATCGCCGATCTCGCGGAACTGGTTGATCAGCTCCTCGCGCGATTTCTGGAGGTCGGCCATGCGGGCGTCGAAGTTGCGGGCATCAGCCTGCAGCGCCGCTTTCTCCTGGAGCGCCGAATCGCGCTCGGCGGCAGCTCCCAGGGCGGCGTGTACACGGCCGTGCGCTCG
>DAIPLM010000063.1:0-7512 GCA_036769205.1 Sphingomicrobium sp. | reverse complement strand
GGAGCGCCAGGTCACGCTCGGCGGTGACGGCGTCGAGCAATTTCTGCAGTTCGGTGGCCCGCGCGGCGCGCTCGGTTGCCGCAGCCGAGCCGCGGGTGCCGAGAAGCCAGCCAATCAGCCCGCCGAGCGCGAGCGCGAGAAAAATCAGGATGATTGCGGTGGCGTCCACCGGCCCCTCCATCACGCGGAACGAAATGGGAACTTAGGCCGGGATCAGCGTCGGGTAAAGGCAAGAAAAAGCTGGATTCCAGCTTCCGCTGGGACGACGAACCATGGTCAGGCCGCCTTCAGCCCCTGCTCCTTGCGCAGCTTGGCGAGCTTCTTGAGGACCATTTCGCGCTTCAGGCGCGACAGATGGTCGATGAACAAAATGCCTTCGAGATGGTCCATCTCATGCTGCAGACAAACCGCCAGCAAGCCGTCGATGTTTTCCTCGTGCGCCTTGCCCTGCTCATCGAGCCAGCGGGCGCGGATATGGTCCGGGCGCTCGACCTCGGCATATTGGTCGGGGATCGACAGGCAGCCCTCGGTGTAGGGCACGTCCTGGTCGGAGGTCTTGACGATTTCCGGGTTGATGAAGACCCTGGGGTCGCGGACCGGATCGCCATCTTCCTCCTCGGGCTCCTGGAGGTCGATGACCAGGATCCGCTTGGGGACGCCGACCTGGATGGCGGCAAGGCCGATGCCGGGCGCCGCGTACATGGTCTCGAACATGTCGGCGATCAGCGCCCGCACGTCATCATTGACGTCCTCGACGGGCGAGGAGATCTGGCGCAGGCGGGGGTCCGGGACCTCGACGATGGGCAAAATGGCCATGGGGATAATTTAGTCTTTCAGAGCAACGGGTTCAAGCCACGGGCCGGCGCGCGCGCAAGGCTTGGGCGAGCGTGCCTTCGTCGAGATAGTCGAGCTCGCCACCAACCGGAAGGCCATGGGCGAGCTGGGTCAGGCGGATGGGGAACTTCTCCAGCCGTTCGGCGAGGTAATGGGCGGTGGTCTGACCCTCGAGCGTCGCGTTCATCGCCAGCACGACCTCATCGATGCCGCCCGCGGCGACGCGGTTCACCAATTTGTCGATGCTGAGGTCTTCGGGCCGGACGCCTTCCAGTGCCGACAGCCGGCCGCCAAGCACATGGTAGCGGCCGGGGAACAATCGCGAGCGGTCGAGCGCCCACAGATCGGCAACTTCCTCGACCACGCACAGGCTCTTGGCGTCGCGGCGGGGGTCGGCGCAGATGGCGCACGGGTCGGAGGTGTCGACATTGCCGCAGATCGAGCAAGTGGAGAGTTTCTCCGAGACGTGCTGAAGCGCGGCCAGCAAAGGCTGCAACGCTCCCTCGCGCTTCTTCATCAAATGCAGCACCGCCCGCCGCGCCGAGCGCGGGCCAAGGCCGGGCAGCCGCGCCAGGGCCTGGGAAAGTGCTTCGATTTCCTGGCTCGCCATGCCGCGCCTGATAGGAATTTCCCGCCGGCTAAGCCATAGGCGCGGGGATGCGCGTGATTTTCATGGGATCGCCGGACTTCGCCGTGCCGACGCTCTACGCGCTGACCACGGCGGGCCATGAAGTCGCGGCCGCTTATTGCCAGCCGCCGCGCCCGGCCGGCCGCGGCAAGGGGGTGCAGCCGACTCCGGTCCAGCGCGCCGCCGAATTGCTGGGCATCCCGGTCCATACGCCGACCAGCCTGAAGGGAAAGACCGAACAGGACGAGTTCGCCGCCTTGAAGGCCGATATCGCCGTGGTCGCCGCTTACGGCCTGATCCTGCCGCAAGCGATCCTCGACGCGCCCAGGCTCGGGTGCCTCAACGTGCATGCCTCCTTGCTGCCGCGCTGGCGCGGGGCGGCGCCGGTGCAGCGGGCGATCCTGGCCGGCGACGCGGTCACCGGAATTACCCTTATGGAGATGGAGGCGGGGCTCGACACCGGTCCGATGCTGGCTGCGCAAGAAGTCGAAATTGATCGCAAGAATGCCAGGCAACTCACTGACGAACTTGGGCGAATCGGCGCGCAAATGATTGCGCAGGTTCTGTCCGCCTTCGACTCCTATCCGCGCGTCGCGCAGCCCGAGGAAGGCGCCACCTATGCCGCCAAGATCCGCAAGGAGGAAGCGCGGATCGACTGGTCGCGGCCGGCCATCGAGATCGAGCGCCAGGCGCGGGCGTTCGCCCCCTCGCCCGGCGCCTGGTTCGATGCCGGCGGCGAGCGGATCAAGCTGCTGGAGGCCGAAGCCGGCAGTGGCGAGGGCAAGCCGGGCGAAGTGATCGACGATGCGCTGACCATCGCCACCGGCCAAGGCGCAATCCGGCCTGTGCTTATCCAACGCGCCGGGCGGGCGCCGATGACGCCGCTGGAGCTGGTGCGCGGGTTCGCGATCCCCAAGGGGATGATCCTGCCGTGACCCGCTGGAAATTGATCCTGGAGTGGGACGGGACGCCGTTCATGGGCTGGCAGCGGCAGGACCATGGGCCGTCGGTGCAGGCGGCGCTGGAACGGGCGGCGAAGGCGATGACCGGCGAGGCGGTGACGGCGCATGCCGCCGGGCGCACCGACGCCGGCGTGCACGCGCTGGCGATGGCGGCCCATGTCGACATCGCCAAAACGGTGACCCCGCACCGGCTGACCGAGGGGCTGAACGCCTTGTTGCGGCCCGAGCCGGTAGCGGTGGTCCGCGCCGAGCCAGTCGCCGACGATTGGCACGCGCGCTTTTCCTGCGTCGGCCGGCGCTATCTGTACCGAATCGCCAACCGGCGGGCGCCGCTGACGCTCGACGCCAATCGGGCATGGCGAATCGGGCCGGCGCTCGATCTCGCCGCCATGCGCGAGGGGGCCTCCTATCTGGTCGGGCGGCACGATTTCAACACGTTCCGCTCGGTCCATTGCCAGTCGGACAGCCCGGTGAAGACGCTGGACGCGCTGACCGTCGAGCGCGAGGAGGACGAGATCCACGTCCGCGCCGAGGCCCGCAGCTTCCTCCACCACCAGGTGCGGTCGATGGTCGGCTGCCTGGCCTTGGTCGGCCTCGGGCGGTGGCAGCCGGCGGACATGCGCAAGGCGCTGGAAGCGAAGGACCGAGCCGCGCTGGGGCTGAATGCGCCGCCGGAAGGGCTGTATTTCGTCGAGGCGCTCTACCCCTAGACCAGCATTTCCCTGGCCCGCGCCTGGCTGAGGAAGGCTTGCGGGCTGGCGCTGAGGCCGTAGGCGCCAGCGCAGAAGATGGCGACGAGGTCGCCGACGTCAGCCGCCGGGATCGCCACTTCGTCGGCAAGCAGGTCGAGCGGGGTGCACAGGCACCCGACGACGCTTGCTTCCTCTTCCGCAGAAGCGGTGAAGCGGCTGGCGATGGCGACCGGGTAATTGCGGCGCAGCAGCTGGCCGAAATTGCCGCTTGCCGCGAGCATGTGGTGGAGGCCGCCGTCGGTGACCAGGAAAGTCTTGCCGCGGCTTTTTGTGCGGTCGACGATGCGGGTGAGATAGACGCCGGCCTCGCCGACCAGCCAGCGGCCGAGCTCGATGATGAAATTGCTCGTCGCCAGACAGGACGGGACGTCGCTCAATTGCTCGCCGAGGGCGGCACCCAGAGCGACGATGTCGACTTCCTCGTCGCCGTCGAAATAGGGGATGCCGAAGCCGCCGCCGAGATTGACCTCGGGCGGCTCGGCGCCGGCTTCGTCGGAGATTTGGGCGGCGAGCGCGATCGCCAGACGGAACGTCTCGGCCAGCGCCGTCCAGTCGAGGCATTGCGAGCCGGCGTAAAGGTGGAGGCCGCGCCATTCGGCGCCGGCATTGATCAGGCCGCGGACGACGGCGGCGACGCGGTCGTGATCGATGCCGAACGGCGAAGCGATGCCGCCCATCTTCATCCCCGCCCCCTTGAGCGCGAATGGGGGATTGACCCGCACCGACAGCCGCGGCCGTTTGCCGAGGTCGCCGGCAATTTCCAGCGCGCGCGCCGCTTCGCCTTCGCTTTCGAGGTGGATGGTGGCGCCGTCCCTGATCGCCCGCCTCAGTTCGGAATCGGACTTGCCGGGGCCGGCGAAGCTGATGGCGACGGCATCGGCGCCGGCGTCCTCGAGCGCTTCCAATTCACCGATAGAGGCGACGTCGAAGCCGTCGACATATTTGCAAAGCCATTCGAGCAATGGCGGATAGGGATTTGCTTTCACCGCATAATGCAGCGCCACGCCCGAGGGCATGGCGGCCCGGAAGCGGGCGATCTTGGTGCCGACGAGGTTGTTGTCATAGACGAACAGAGGCGTGCCTTCGGCCTCCGCCACCAGCGCCTCGCAATCGTGGCCGCCGATCATCAGCCGCCCCTCCGGGTCGGCCTCGAAGCCCCACGGAATCGGCCCCATCCCCTTCATCGCGACTCACCCTCCAGCTCCGCCTGTATCGCGGTCCGGTCGAGCTTGCCATTGGCGCCGAGCGGAAGCCGGTCGCGCCAGACGATGCGGGACGGGCGCATGAAGGCGGGCATCTCGGCGACGAACCAGGCGCGGAGGCGATCGTCCGCGCCGTCCCCCGTCGGCTCGGCGACCAGGACGATCGCCTGGCCGAGCACCGCATCGGGCACGCCGAACGCCACTGCTTGGGCGACGGCGCCGGAAGCCAGCGCCGCCTCCTCGATCTCGGTCGGGCTGACGCGGTTGCCGCTGGTCTTGATCATCGCGTCGGCGCGGCCGCGGAAACGGATCAGGGCGTCCTCGCCCCGAACGGCGCGGTCGCCCGACCAGACGGCGGCGCCACCGAGCCGCGAGAAGGACGGGGCTGGGCGAAATCGCTCGGCGGTGCGGGCCTCGTCGCGCCAGTAGCCCTTGGCTACCAGGGGACCAGAGTGGACCAGCTCACCGTCCTCGCCCAGTGCCGCCTCGCTGCCGTCGGCACGAACGACCAACACTTCGGCGAAGGGGATGGCGGCGCCGACGCTGTCCGGTTTGTCGTCGACCAAGGCCGGGTCGAGGCTGGTCGAGCGGAAGGCTTCGGTGAGGCCATACATCAAGTGCAGCTTCGCTTGCGGGAACAGTGCGCGCAAGCGATGCACCAACGGCCGCGCCAGGTGCCCACCGCTGTTGGTCAGCGTGCGCAAGCTGGCGCCCTCCCCGCCCGACCAGTCGGCAGCGGCAAGCTGATGCCAAAGGGGCGGCACGCCGGCCAGCACGGTGACGTCATGACGCCGGACGGCGCGGACCACATCGCGCGGCAGGAGATAATCGAAGGCGATCGCGCAGCCGCCCGCTGCCCAGGTCGAAAGCAACTGGCTCTGGCCGTAGTCGAAGGCCAGGGGGAGGACGCACAAGGTTCGGTCATCGGCGCCTAGTCCCAGATAGTGCGCGACGCTGATCGCGCCGAGCCAGAGGTTGGCGTGGGTCAGCATCACGCCCTTGGGACGGCCGGTCGAGCCGGAGGTGTAGAACAAAGCCGCGAGGGTCTCGGGATCATGCGCCGAGGTGGGCAGCGCCTCCTCGCCGTCCCGCCAATCTTCGAGGGCGATGATGGCCGCCTCCGCGCGATCACCCGCAGTTAGCGTTTCGAGCCGCGCCTGATTGGCGATCAGCAGCCGGGCGCCGCTGTCGGCGAGGATGTGCGCGGCCTGGGCCCGGCGCAGCACCGGGTTGATGGGGACGTGCACCAGCCCGGCGCGGGCGGCGGCGAGCGGCAGCAGGCAGGCGTCCCGGGTCTTGCCCATCCAGCTGGCGACGCGGTCGCCCGGCTGGAGGCCATGCGTCAGCAAGGTGGCGGCGATGCGGCCGACCTGGTCGTGCAGCTCCGCATAGGTGATGGTGGTGCCATCGGCGATCAATGCCGGCGCGTCCGCCCTGCCGCGCAGGGCAAGGTGGTCGAGCGGGAATGGCGTTGGATCGGGTTCCACCATCGAGCGGGCCTAGCGTTTCAGTTTCATTGCGGAAACCCGGTGGCTCGCCTAGGGGCGCGGCGATGCATGGGGTTCAGCCTTCGAAGACAGGTGCAAATGGCGTCGATGCCGCCTTGCGCGGGCTGCTGGTCGAGGTGCTGGGGCTGCCAGCCCGCCGCATCGCCGCGTTCGACGCCGACACGGCCTTGTTCGGCGCCTTGCCCGAGTTCGATTCGATGGCCGTCGCCACCTTGCTGACCGGCCTCGAAGAGCGGCTCGACATCCTGATCGAGGATGACGACGTCGAGGCCGAGGATTTCATGACGTTCGGGCGCCTATTGGCCTTCGCCGACCGCAAGGTTGCGGCCCGGCCCGCCAACCCCTTGTGAGGACTGCCAGTTTATTGCATCTTCGAGTTGCGGGAGGGGTCTCATGAAGCTGTATCGAGTCAATAAGCTAGCCAAGCCGGACGGCGTCATCGTCAAGAAAAAGGACATTCTCGCGGCCTCGGATCAGCAGGCTGTCCAGCATGCCGCCGACAGCCCGGACTGCCCGGTCTGCGACGTTCTTCGCGACGGCAAGAAGGTCGGCTCGGTTCTTTAGGCCCTATTCGGCCGCGATTGCCTCATATTCCATCTCCGCCAGGAACTTCTCGGCATCGAGCGCCGCCATGCAGCCGGTGCCGGCCGCGGTCACCGCCTGGCGGTAGACCTTGTCCATGACGTCGCCGCAGGCGAAGACGCCGGAGATGTTGGTCCGCGTCGTCCCAACTTCGACCTCGATATAGCCGTCCTCGTCGAGCTTCAGCTGGCCGGCGAACAATTCGGTCGCCGGCTTGTGGCCGATCGCGACGAACGCCCCGTCGACCTCGATCTTCCGCAACGTACCGTTCTGCGTGTCCTTGAGTTCGAGCCCGGTCAGCGCCTCGGGCGAGCCGCCCGCCACGAACTGCTCGACCTCGGCGTTCCAGATGACCTTGATATGCGGGTTGGCGAACAAGCGGTCTTGCAGGATCTTCTCGGCGCGCAGGGAATCGCGGCGGTGGATCAGGGTCACGTCCTGGCTGTGGTTGGTCATGTAGATGGCTTCCTCAACCGCGGTGTTACCGCCGCCGATTACCGCCACCTTCTTGCCGCGGAAAAAAAAGCCGTCGCAGGTGGCGCAGGCCGAAACGCCGCGGTTCTTCATATGCTCTTCCGACGGCAGGCCGAGCCAGCGCGCTTGGGCGCCGGTGGCGATGACCAGGGTGTCGGCATGATAGTCGGTGCCGGCGTCGCCTTTGACCACGAACGGCCGCCGCGACAGATCGACGCTGGAGATATGGTCCCAGACCATCTTCGCCCCGACATGCTCGGCCTGGGCCTGCATTTCCTCCATCAGCCACGGGCCCTGGATGACGTCGCGGAAGCCGGGATAATTCTCGACATCCGTGGTCGTCGTCAGCTGGCCGCCGGGCTGGATGCCCTGAATGACGATCGGCGAAAGGCCGGCGCGTGCGGCGTAGATGGCCGCAGTCAGGCCGGCGGGGCCGGAACCGAGAATCGCGACGCGGGTGGACATGGTGTTGGTCATGGGATGCCCGATTTAGTGCCTAACCTGAATTAAACCAGACGCGACTGTTTCAGCGCGGCTTCGATGAAACCGGCGAAGAGCGGATGCGGCTCG
>DAIPLM010000062.1:0-8885 GCA_036769205.1 Sphingomicrobium sp. | reverse complement strand
GAGGTCGCTGTGGCCGAAAGGCCGTGGAAGTTCGAGTCTTCTCGACCGCACCAGCCTACGCAGCCGACATTCCGGGGGAATGTCGGACCGTGCGACCGGCAAAGGCCGTCAGGCCGCGCCGGCACGCCGGAACCAAGGCAATTCGGGGGATTGCCTGTTTGCATGCTTACGTAGCTGGTTCCACATTATTGCAACTGCCTCGCAGTCGCACGTCCCCTACCGCAAAGTCGCGCCAGACGACTCCTTAACCACGATTCCCTGCGCGATTTCGGGCGTCGGCACGACCCGGATCGCGCCCAGCCGCGCCACCGGATTGTCGCCATTGACCTCGGCATCGGCGTTCAGCGCCTGGGCGACCTTCGCGATGCGGGCGGATTCGGCCGACAGGCGGACGGTGTAGCGGCCATAAGCGACGCGCTCGAACAGGAAGAAGCCGTCATAGTCGCTGCGGGTGGTGGCGACAGTCTTGCCGGACTCGTCAGCCAGCTCGACCTCAAGGCCCTCGAAGCCATCGCCGCCGTCGCGGACGACGGCGCCTTCGATATCGCCGGCGCCGACCAGGCCGATATCGACCTCGGCGGCGATTCCGGGGCGCGGCACAACCACCTGCAGCGCTTTCTTGGGCGCCAGCATCGGATCGTCGAGGCTCGAAGTGTCGATTCCCACGGTCACTGGCACATAATTGGCAAGCCCGGCGACCAAGACTTCGCCGCGGGCGTCGGTGCCGCGCTCGGCGAGGCGAGCGCCGGTGGTAACCAAAGCGCCCTTCTCGAGCGGCTCGCCCAAGTCGCGCCGGCCATTGTCGTTGAGGTCGCGATAGACGCGGGCGTGGACGGCGCCGGCATTGGCCAAGGTCTGGCGCGACAAATTGAAGCCGCCACGGCTCGAATCGAGCGAGAAATTGAGATTGAAGCCGATGGCCAGGGCGCCATCGCTGGCGGCTTCGCCGGTCACGGCGAGCGCCATGGTCGAGAAGCGCCGGATATGGGTCAGCCGCCCCCGCGCGACCCGCAACTGCGCGTCATAAGCGAGGCCGGCCTCGAAATCGGCGGACGGCGATGCCGACCAATAGGCCGACACCTCCGCCGTGCGGAATTGCGATTGCGGCGACAATTGCCAGGTGCCGGTGCCGCGCAGGCGGACATCGCCGATCCGGCCCGAGCCGATCAGCGACGCCTCGACTTCCGGCGGCGGGTCGGGCCCGCTTGCGGTCGCGCTCAGTTGCTTGCGGTAGCGGAGGTCGCCGCCAAGGTTGAAGCGATTGATATGGCTGGACAATCGCGCCGCCGCTTCGAGGTAGGTGGTGCCGTCGCCGCGCTCGGTGTAGCGGACATCGGCATGGGCGGGGATGGTGGCGCGGCCAAGCCTGATCGGGGCGTCGGCCGACAGCCGCGCTTCCTTCAGCGACTGGCGCTCGCGGCCCTCGATCCGGAAATTACTGGCGGTGACGGCCTCGGCGCTGAGGCTGACGCCGCCGATCTTGGTCAGGATTTGCGCCCGGGCGGCGGTCCCGCCTTTGGTGTCGCGGGCGGCGGAAACCTCGACGAGAGCCGCGCCGATCGAGCGACGGACGGCGCCCTCGACATAGGTCAGCCGCTCGTCCTCGAGCTGGACCGCCTGGGCGAGCACCGCCACCGAAGTCTTGGTGTCGATGCCGTGGGCAAAGGCCAGCGTCGCCTGGATTTTCGGCCGGTTGGGGTCGTCGTTACGGTTGAAGTCGACCAGGTCGCGGCCCGGCTGGTTGATTCCGGCCCAGTACCAGGTCTTGCCGGCCGGGACATTGTCCTGACCGATGTTGACGGTCTCGCTGCGCGTCCGGATCTGCCCTTGCGGGCCATAGAGGACGATGTCGATCTGATTGTCGCCGTAGAGCAACTGGACGTCGTCGAAATGGTAGCGCTGGTCGTCACCGGAATCGGCGAAGGCCAGCAACTGGCCGTTGCGGTAGAGCTCGGCGTCCCAGCCGGCGGGCAACTCGCCTTCGAACCGGGTGCGGTCGAAGCTGGCCGGCGTGAACAAGGGTTCGTTGGTGACGGCGGCGCCGCGGCCGTTGATGCCGGCGCCGAGCAACTTGCTGCTGTGGCCGGTGACGTCGCCGACCTCGAAATGGGTGGCATCGAGCGGCCCGAGCAGGCCGCCGTCGGGGTCGGAGCGGAAGGCGCGGAAGCGCGCCGACTGCGGCCGGCCGCGGTCGTCGCTGGTGATCTGGGCGTTGTATGACATTTGCGCCACCTCGCCCGCCGCATAGACGGCGGCGCGGCGGTCGATCCTGGTGCCAGTCGAAGCGCGATAGGTGACGCCGCCGCTGACGACGAAATCGAGCGCCGGCGCCCGCCACATCCGGTAGGGTAGGCGAACGCGCGGCAGCATGGCCAAGTCGGCGGACGCATTCTTCTTCAACTGGGCCGCGCGCTTGCGCCGCTCGACGGCTAGCTCGACCGGCAATTTCGCTTGCGATTCAAGGAGCAAGGCGGATCCGGACAGTCTCGGCACGACCTTGATCCCGAGCCAGCGGGCGAGCGCCGCCGAATCGGCGCACCAGCCTTCGGGGACATCGCGGATGGCGGATTGGGCGAGCTTTTCCGCCTGGGCGCCGAAGCGGACCTTGCCGGCGCCGCGGTCGATGAGGATGCGATTGTCCTCCTTCAGCGCCCAGCCGCTGGCGGTGCGGGCGTCGAGATCGATCTTCACCGGGAGATCGAGCGTGGCGATGAAGTCGCCGAGGACGACGCAGGTCCCCTCCGGCGTTGGGTAAGCGCGGACGCCGTCGCCGAGGCGCAATTGGCGGATGCGGACGTCGAGCAGGAACTGGTCGTCGGCATTGGCGACCCATTGCCCAGGCGCCGGCGCGGCCGCGGACGCGCCAATGGCGCCGGCCGAAGCCAGCGCCAATAACGTGAGGACGGAGCGCCCCCAGTCGCGGATGCGGCCCACGGCCGTCGCTTCCCCCTCGCGCCCTGGTGCTAACGCAGGACCGTTTTGGTCTCGGCCATCGGCATTGGCCCGGTTTCGCTGGTCTCGACGAAATCGACCGTCACCGGCCCGGCGGCGGCGGCGGCGGCGTCCTCGCGGACGGGAATGACGACGTGCCGGGCGCCGATCTCGGTGTAAACGGCGACGCCGCGCTGGATGGCGATCGGGTCCTTGATGCCGGCCTTGAAGACGCGAACGTCGCCGAACACCGAACGATCGCCGGCCCGGGTCAGGTCGAGCGCCACCGCCGGCTTGCCGTCCTGCTTGATCAGTTGGACGTTGGCGATGCCGACCTTGGCTTGCAGATTGCCGAGGCGGACGACGACCGGAATGGTGACGCCGTAGATCGGGATCAGCTCGAAGGCGATGCCCTTGACCTCCCTGGCGGCGGTGACCGGGCGCGGCGGCGGCACGGCGCGGAACAGCAAATGGGCACGATATTCGCCGTCGGGCAGGCCCTTGGGGGCGCGGGCGGCGATGCGGATGGTCTGCGGCTCATTGGGGGCAATGGTCACCCGCCGCGGGGCGTAGAGGATCATTTCCCGTGCGGTCGTTTCCCGCTCGTTGGCCGTAGGCACGTCCTCGAGGCTGCCGTCTTCCTTCATCCGCCGCAGCTCGACCGAGATGCGGTAGGTGGCGACATCGTCGCCGATGTTGCTCAGCACGATCTCGGTCCCGCGCGAGCCGTTGAGGACGATTCGGGTCGGCGCCACCAGCAAATCGCCGACGCCGGCGGCAACCGGGGCGGGCGCGAGCAAGGCGAGCGGCAACGCCAGGGCCGCGGCGAAGCGTTGGGCAAGGGTCATGGGTCAACTCCGAACTATCCGTTTCGGAGAGGACATTGAGCCGAAATGGTTTATTTTGGGCTAACCATAAGCGACACCGCGGCGAAGCCCGGTGCCCAGACGCGAAAAGGGCCGCTGGATCGCTCCAGCGGCCCCGTCCACGGGCCGGAAATCCGGCCATCAAGCCAAAGGCTTAGTTGTAGTCGACCTTGACGTCGACGGTGCCGGTGTAAACGCCATCCACCGTCGTCGGCGCGATGTCGATCGAGCCGCCGATGGCGAAGTCGTCGCCCGGCGCTCCCGAATTGGCGAGCGTGACGCTGGCCTGGCCGACCGGAGTCAGCGTCAGCGTGCCGCCGTTCGAGCCGGTCAGCGTGCTGGCGGTCTTGATAATGTTGACCTGCTGGCCCTGGGTGCCGCGCACATTGTACGACGGGACGGTGCCGTTGAGCGCACAGACCAGCTCGGTCGCGCAGCTGATGGTCGTGTCGGCGTTCAGCGTGACGGTGCGAGTGGCGGTGACGCCGTTCATCACGATCGTGCCGAAATCGAGCGCACCGGTCGCGGTCAGCGTCAGCGGCTTGATGATGCGAGCGTTGGCCGTCGGCGCGGCGCCGGTCACGCCGACCGGAGCGGCAAGCGCCGGCGTCGCCGCCAGGGCTGCAGCGGCAACCGCCGCATATTTCACAAACTTGGTCATGGCTATTTCCCCACAGGTTCCAAAACGAACGGGCTGTCCGGGAAACCCGTCCATCCGTGATGCGGCTATTAACCTCGACCGCTTACGGCTTTGCTCAACGACTTGGTTAACGGGCCGTTAGGCTAATCTCCGATTCGGAGCAGTCTCGTCGGGGGTGTTAGAGGTAATCGACGGTGATGGGGACATCGCCGCGATAGTCGCCGGAGGCATCGCCCTCGACGTGCAGCTCGCCGCCGAACCTGAATTGCAGCGAGCCTTGCGGATCGAGTCGTGGCTGGGAAGGCAAATCGGTGACCAGCGAGTCGAGGCGGATGCTGCTGCCGCCGGCGAGGCCATAGAGGGCGATCGACGACGGCAGAGCGATCCGCACCAACCGGCCGGGGGCGCCGCGAACGATGACGCTGCCGACCATCGCTCGCCCGCCAAGGGCGCCGATCGAGCCCGACACGCTGCTGCTGCCGTCCGGCAACAATTTGGCGCTGCCGGAGCTGGCGCTGTCCATCAGGATCAACTGGTCGAAATCGAGCCGCGCCTGAACCTCGAGCCGGATCGCCTCGCTTGTATCCTCGCCGATGGCGCCGGTCGTCGGCGTCGCGCACAGGCGGCATTGGGCCGGCGCCGCCGCGGGCATGGCAAGGGCCCCGGCAAGCAGGGCGGCAAGCGACACGAGGGCGAAGGCGCGGCCCGTCATGCGCAGCAGCTTAAGGGGCGCGCTTTGCGAAATGGTTAAGGCGACCTTCACCATGGCTGGGCCACGCCCCGTGGACGCAAGCTTGCGGCGGACGCCGGAGCTTTCTATCGCTACCCCCGCATGGCCAGACCGCCGAGACAGACAGCGCCACGTTGAAAAAAGCGTTCAAATATGTCCTGGCCGCGGCCGTGCTGGGCCTCGTCGCGCTGGCGATCGCGGTCGGCGTCGCCATCAGCCAGCTGCCCGACTATGACGAGCTGACCAAGCGCGACAATCTCGGCCAGATGATCCGCGTCCGCGCCGTCGACGGCACGGTGCTGGTCTCGATGGGGCCCAACCTCGGCCGCTGGCTCAGCTACGACCAGATTCCGGCAACGATGAAATCGGCGATGATCGCCGTCGAAGACAAGCGCTTTCGCGGCCATATCGGCGTCGACCCGATCGGCATGGCCCGCTCCGTCAAGGTCCGGCTGGAGACCGGCAATTGGCGGCAGGGCGGATCGACCATCACCCAGCAGCTGGCCCGCAACATCTTCCTGACCAACAGCCGCACCTTCGGCCGCAAGGTCAAGGAAGGCGTGCTGGCCCTCGCGCTCGAGCGGAAATTCTCCAAGGACCAGATCCTCGAGCTCTATCTGAACCGGGTCTATTTCGGCGGTGGCGCCTATGGCATCGACGCCGCCAGCCGCACCTTCTTCGGTCATGGCGCCGAGCGCCTGAGCCTCGGCGAGGCGGCGATCATCGCCGGCCTGGTCAAGGCGCCGTCCAATTATTCGCCGACCGCCGATGTCGAGGCCGCTCGGGGGCGGGCCGGGGTCGTGCTCAACTCGATGGTCGAGAACGGCTTCCTCTCCGCAGCGGCCGCGGCCCGGGTCGATCCGGCGACGATCCGGGTGCAGGTGGCACCGAAGCAGAACAGCGCCCGCTATTTCACCGACTGGGCACTGCCGCAGCTCGATACCCTGATCGACGAGACGATGGAGCCGATCGACGTCTGGACGACGCTCGACACCCGCATGCAGAGCGCCGCCAATCGCGCCATCAACGCCAACGCCCCGGCCGGGGCCCAGGGGGCCCTGGTCGCCCTCGACCGCGACGGCGCGGTGCGAGCGATGATCGGTGGCCGCGACTATGTCGATTCGATCTACAACCGCGCCACCCAGGCCGAGCGCCAGCCGGGATCGGCGTTCAAATTGTTCGTTTACCTGACCGCGCTCGAAAGCGGCATGAAGCCGACCGACACCATCGTCGACGAGCCGGTCGAGATCGACGGCTGGACCCCGCGCAACTCGACCCGCACGCATTTGGGGCCGGTGACCCTGCGCGAGGCCTTCTCGCGCTCAATCAACACCATCAGCGCCAAGATCGGCGCTCAGCTCGGGTTCGGGACGATCGCCGACATGGCCCGGCGGTTCGGCATCGGCAGCAAGATTTCGACCTATCCGTCGATGGTCCTCGGGACCAGCGAGGTGCGGCTGATCGACATGACCCGGGCGTTCGCTTCGGTCGCCAACCGCGGCGTCTCGGTCATGCCCTATGCGATCCGCAAGGTCGTCACCAACGATGGCCGCCTGCTCTATCAGCACGAGCGCGGGGGCGGGCAGACCCTGGTGGCGCCGTGGGTGGCGGCGGGGATGACCGATCTGCTGCAGTCGGCGGTGCTGTCGGGGACCGGCCGCGCCGCCAATATCGGCCGCCCGGTCGCCGGCAAGACTGGCACCACGACGTCCAACAAGGACGGTTGGTTTATCGGCTTTTCGAGCGGCATCACCACCGGTGTCTGGATGGGCCGCGACGATGCCAAACGGGTGGGCGGCCTGCAGGGCGGCACCGCCCCGGCTCGCGCCTTCGCCGATTTCATGCGGGTCGCGGTCGCCAATCGCCCGGTCGAGCAGTTCGAGACCGAGGTGCCGCTGCCCAACTGGCAGCTCGAGCCCGACGAGGAAAGCTGGGCCGTGCCTTACGAATATGACGGTACCGCGCTGGTCGACGAGAACGGCAACCCGATCGGCGGGCCGCCGCCCGATCCGCTGGCGCCGGTGCCGGCGCCGACCGGCCCGGGCGGTCCAGACCAGACCGACCTCGACCGGATTTTCGCGAGCCCGCCGCCGCCGCGCGAGCAACGCCCGCCGGGCCCGCGCGAGCTACGTCCTCCACCGCCGCCACCGGGCTCAGAGGCGCCGCCGCCCGATCCGCTTGAGCCCCGGCCCGAGCCGTCGCAGCAATAGCCGCGCCGCCGCGACGTCGCTGTCGAACAAGGCCGCCTCCGCCGCCTTGAACGCCGGCCCGTGGTTCATGTGCAGCCGGTGCGCGACCTCATGCGCGACCACCCAACGGCGAACCTCGGGCGGCGCCAGCACCAGCCGCCAATTGTAGCGGATGCTGCCCGACGCCGAGCAGCTGCCCCAGCGGGTACCGGCATCGCCGATACTGACCTGGCGGACCCTGACCCCGGCCTTACGCGCCGCCTCCGCCGTATCGGCGGACAGCAGATCCCGGGCCTTGGCGCGAAGCCAGCTCTCGATGCGGCGGGCGAACGCCTCGCGCGGGCCGCCGCAACCAAGCGCGCCGTCGCGCCAGACGACGGTGCGCTGCCCCTCGGCAAGCCATTCGAGACGGGTGTCGATGCCCTCGACCGGGATGACCGCGCCCGGCACCAGCGGCCGCTCGGGCTCCGCCTCTGCGAGCCGCGCCTCGACCCAGTCGCGCTGGCCCACCGCCCAGTCGAGCGCCGCCCGCCGGCTGCTTCGCGGCGGGCAGGTCAGCAGCAACATTTCGCCGGTCGTATCGAGCCGCAGCTTCAGCCGGCGCGCGCGGGGGTGAATTCGAATGGAAAGCGGCAGCGGCAGGCGCGGATCGTGGTGCAACGCCTCAGAGCGGGCGGTCGACAACATGCCACTCCAGTTCGCCGGCATCGACTTCGCTGACCGTCCAGCCGCGCGTCGACTGCCCCGCCTCGTGGACCGTCTCGCGGCTGCCCGAGATCAGATAATGCCAGTCGGGAAGCGGCTTGCCGGCAGCCCGCAACTTGTAGGCGCAGGTATCGGGCAGCCAATCCATCGCCCCGAGCTGGTCGCGCTTCAGGACGACGCAATCGGCCACCCTCTGTTTGCGGTGGGCATAATCGCTGCAGCGCCCCTGGCGCCGGTCGAGCAGCTTGCAGGCGACATTGGTCGGGTAGAGTTCGCCGCTCTCCTCATCTTCCAGCTTGTGCATGCAGCAACGGCCACAGCCATCGCACAAGGCTTCCCATTCGCCGCGGTCGAGCGCGGCCAAGGGCTTTTCCCAAAAGGGTTTTCGAGTGTTCATCGGCGGTGTAGCCATGGAATGGCATAAGGCCGAGAGCAAGTGCAAACGGGGTTTGAGTCCATGGTTCGATCGGTACACGCTTTATTGGTTGCCCTCGCTTTGGCGGCAATGCCGGCGACCGCGCAGATGACCGGTTCCGACGGCGAGGCGTTCGTCGCGGCGATGAAGGAAGGCGAAGGCGGCAAGGCACTGGCGCTGCTCGAGAAGCCGGGCTCGACCGTCGTCAACTATCGCGGCGGCGACGGCAATGCCGGCCTGCACATCGCCATGCACAACCGCGACGGCAACTGGGTCGGCTTTTTGCTGGCGCACGACGCCGATCCCGATCTAGGCGACCGCAACGGCGACACGCCGCTGATCCTTGCCGCCCGGCTCAAATATCCCGAAGGCGCAGCCCGGATGCTGATGAAGGGCGCGTCGGTCGACA
>DAIPLM010000061.1:0-8904 GCA_036769205.1 Sphingomicrobium sp. | reverse complement strand
GCGACCTGCTCGATATGGGTCGACTTGCCGGTGCCGTGATAGCCCTGGACCATCACCCGCCGGTTGCGGGCGAAGCCGGCGCAGATCGCCAGCGTGGTGTCGGGATCGAAGACATAGGCCGGGTCGAGGTCGGGGACACGCTCGTCGGCCTCGCTGAATGCCGGCACCTCCATGTCGCTGTCGATGCCGAACGCCTCGCGCACCTTCACCGAGCGGTCGGGCGCGTCCATCACCGTGTCGGTGCGGCTTTCCAGATTGACGTTGGGAATGTCTGCCATGCACCGCCCCTTTAGGCGGAGCGCGCCTCTGGCTCAACTCACCTTGGCGGGAAGCGGAAACAGGGTCAGGAAACGCCGGGCGAGCGCCGCGTCTCCCTCGACCTCGATCGTCGCGAGCGGCGCGCCGCCATAGACGACGCCGGCGAGCTGCGCCGCCTGGCCGGTGAAAATGACGTCGGCGCCGCCGACCTCGCCGCGCTCGACCTCGAACCGGCCGTCGGCGAGGCGGCCGAGATAATGGTGCGAGCCGAAGCGAAAGCCGAAGGTGCCGCTGACCCCGTCGGCGCGCCCGGCGTCGATCATCGTCCGGAATGACAACATCAGCGAAACCGCGCTCAGCGGCAGGCCCGGATCGTGCGCCGGCGATCGCGCCGCCCATTTCCCCAGCACCTGCATGATCGGTTCGGCCTCGAGCCCCCATTCGGTCGCTTCATAGACCTGGACGTTGGCCGGCGGCGGCAGCTTGCGGCGGCGGACCAGCCCGCGCTCCTCCAGCTCGCCCAACCGCTGCGTCAGCACATTTGCGCTGATTCCCGGCAGGTCGGCCTTCAGCCCCGAGAAGCGCCGCGGCCCGAGCATCAGCTCGCGCAGCACCAATAGCGCCCAGCGCTCGCCGATGAGTTCGAGCCCGTGGGCGGCGCCGCAGGCGTCCTCATAGCCTCGCTTTGTCTCACTTTTCAAACGTTTGGTTATTTTTCCTGACTTCATGGTTGCAATTTATGACTTACGCGACAAAATGCAAGCGAATCGAGTCGGGCGAGGGGCGCGGCGAAGCGCCGTTCCCTGGACAGCCCGAGATGTGAGCAGAGGAGAGGGCAAATGACCTATTTCGAGGGATTCGTGGTGCCGGTGCCGGAGGCCAATCGGGATGCCTACCGCCAGCATGCCACCGACTTCGCGCCGTTGGTCCAGGACGTCGGCGTCGCCCGCATGGTCGAGTCGTGGGACAGCGACGTGCCCGAGGGCAAGGTCACCGATTTCCGCAAGGCGGTCGACGCCAAGCCGGACGAGAAAATCGTCTTTTCCTGGTTCGAATATCCGTCGCGGAGCGCGCGCGACGCCGCCAATGAGAAATTCATGAGCGACCCGCGCATGGCGGAAATGGGCAAGGACATGCCGTTCGATGGCAAGCGCATGATCATGGGCGGCTTTGACGCGATCGTCGAGGAAGGCGAGGCCGGCGGCGGCTACACCGACGGATTCATCGTGCCGGTGCCCGAAGCCAAGCGCGAGGCCTATCGCGCCATGGCGGCGAAGATGGCCAAGGTGTTCCGCCAGCACGGCGCCACCCGCGTCATCGAGTCGATCGCCGACGATGTGAATCGCGGCGAGGTCACCGATTTCTATCGGGCGGTGAAGGCCGAGGATGGCGAGACCATCGTCTTCAGCTTCGTCGAATGGCCCGACAAGCAGACGCGCGACGATGCCTGGGCCAAGATCATGGCCGACGAGAGCCTCAAGCCGGAAGGCGACATGCCATTCTCCGGTCAGCGGATGTTCTGGGGCGGATTCGACAAGATCCTCGACACCGCCAGCGCCAAGCCAGTGCAACAAATGGCGACGCCCGTCACCGCCTGAGCCCGCGAAGTCGAAGGAAGGAAGCCATCATGGCCGAAATGACCGACGCGCCGCCGCGCGCGGCCGCCACCGCCGCCGCACGCCCACTGCGCGGCAGCCTGGTGTGGTACGAGCTGATGACCGACGATCCCGACGGCGCGAAGGCGTTTTACGACGCGGTTGTTGGTTGGGAAGTTGGCGACCGCCCGCCCGGCGACCAGGACTACCGGATGATCGGCCGCGGCGACGGCGGCTTTGCCGGCGGCGTCCTGGGGTTGACCGAGGAGGTGCGGCGGCATGGCGCCAGGCCGATGTGGCTCGGCTATGTCGGAGTCGACGACGTCGACGCCGCCGTGGCCCGGGTCGAGGCGGCGGGCGGCAAGGCGCTGATGCCGGCGTTCGACATCCCGCAAGGTCGGATCGCCATGATCGCCGACCCGCAAGGCAATCCGCTCTACGTGATGAAACCGGTGCCGCCGGCCGGCAAGCCGGAGGCGCAAAGCGACGTCTTCTCGCCCGACGCCGAGCAAAGGGTCGGCTGGAACGAACTGACCACCGCCGACCCGGCGGCGGCACGGAAATTCTATGGCGACCTGTTCGGCTGGACCAGCGACGACTTCATGCCGATGGGCGAGCTCGGCGACTATCGCTTCTTCGCTTTTGCCGGGACGACGATCGGCGCCGTCTGTGGCGTGTCGCCCGGCGGCAGCGCCGGCTGGCGCTACTACATCCGCGTGCCGTCGATCGCCGCCGCCGTCGAAGCGGTGAAAGCAAATGGCGGCACCATCTCAATGGGTCCGCATGAGGTGCCCGGCGGCGACCATATCATCATCGGCAACGACCCCCAGAGCGCGGAGTTCGCGCTGGTCGGCAAGGCTTGAGGAGAAACGAACATGTCCGCGAACAAATTGACGACCGTCTTGTGGTTCGATCGGGGCGAGGCGCGCGAGGCGGCGGAATTCTATGCCGCCACGTTCCCCGACAGCCGGGTCGGTGGCGCGATGAACGCGCCGGGCGACTATCCGGATGGCCATAAGGGCGACGAGCTGACGGTAGATTTCACCGTCCTCGGACGGGCTTTCAGCGGCCTCAACGGCGGCCCCGCTTTCAAGCCCAATGAATCGGTCAGCTTTATGGTGGTGACCGAGGACCAGGCGGAAACCGACCGTTATTGGAACGCCATCGTCGACAATGGCGGCCAGGAAAGCGCCTGCGGCTGGTGCAAGGACAAATGGGGCTATTCGTGGCAGATCACGCCGCGCGTCTTGCTCGAGGCGACGACCAGCCCGGACCAGGCCGCCGCCAAGCGCGCGTTCGACGCGATGATGACCATGCACAAGATCGACATCGCCACCATCGAGGCGGCTGTCGCCGGGCAGCCCGCCGATGCGTAAGCTGACCGGCGCCGTCTTCCTCTCGCTCGATGGAATCATGCAGGCGCCGGGCGGGCCAGAAGAGGATCCGACCGGCAACTTCCAGTTCGGCGGCTGGACGGCGCCCTTCTGGAGCGAGGACATGGGTCCGTTCGAGAAGATCATCGACGGCGAATACGACCTGCTGCTGGGCAAGCGGACTTATGACATTTTCGCCGCCTACTGGCCGCACAACCGGGACATCCCGATCGGCGAGCGATTCCAGCGCATCAACAAATACGTACTGACTCATTCGAACGAGCCGCTGGCCTGGGAAAACAGCAGCAAGATCGCGGGCGACACGGCGGATGCCGTGTCGGCACTCAAGCAGACAGAGGGCCGCGACCTGCTGATCCAGGGCAGCAGCACATTGTATCCGCCACTGGTGTCGGCCGGGCTGATCGACCGGCTGGTCCTGATGACCTTTCCGGTCCTGCTCGGCCGGGGCAAAAAAATCTTCGACGGGTCGCAAAAGCCGAGCGGGCTCGAGCTCATCGACAGCTTCGTCTCTTCCTCCGGCGTGGTGACGACGATCTACCAGCCGGCTGGCGAAGTGCAGACCGGGACATTCGCGACGAAGGAACCCAGCAAGGACGAGATCGATCTGCGCGAGAAGATCGCGGAGGGAAATTGGTGACGCTACAATTTTTCGGTCATCCGTTTTCGTCCTATACCCAGAAAGTGCTGATCGCCTTGTGGGCGGACGACACGCCGTTTGCCTATCGCATGGTCGAGGACCCGGACAATATGGCGGAGCTGAAGCGGCACTCGCCGTTCGGCATGTTCCCGCTCATTCTCGATGGCGACCGCGCTGTCTTCGAAACCTCGATTATCATCGAGTATCTGCAGGAACATTATCCCGGTCCGAACCGCTGGATTCCCGGCGGGGACGAAGGCCTTCGGGTCCGCTTTTTCGATCGATTCTTCGACCTCTACATCATGAATACGATGCAGGTGGGGGTCGCCAACGCACTGCGGCCGCACGGCACGCAGGACACATACGGCGAGGAACGAGCGCGCGAGCGCCTCCACCTCGCCTACGACTGGCTCGAGGCAAATCTCGGCGACGGGTCATGGGCGGCGGGCGAGCGGTTCACGTTGGCCGATTGCGCGGCGGCACCGTCCCTCTTCTACGCCGACTGGGTCGAGGAGATCGGCAACGAAAGGCCGCGGCTAAAGGCGTATCGCGCTCGATTGCTGGCGCATCCGGTCGTCGCTCGCGCGGTGGATGAAGGGCGGCCTTTCCGACATTATTTCCCCTTGGGCGCGCCCGACCGCGATTAGGCGAAGGCCCTCGCGGCTTTCAGCTTCTGCCAGGCGCTCAGCACCTCGCCGAGCTTGCGCTCGTGGCTGCGGTCGCCGCCGTTACGGTCGGGATGGTAGTGGCGAACCAGCTCCGAATAGCGGCGGCGGACGGCGTGGAGGTCGGTGTCCTCGCGCAGGCCGAGCACGCCGAGCGCATGGCGCTCCTCACCGGTGAAGCGCGACATCTGTCGGCGGGCGACGCCGGGGCGGAAGCGGGCCGAAATGGCGTCGAGCGGGTCGCGGAAGTCGGACCATGCCGGCCCGGGATCGGCGCCGGCGGCCGAGAAGGCGCGCGTCTGCCGCTCCCAACCGGCGATCGGCGACTGCGCCGCCTCAATCTCGTCCGGGGTCATGCCGGCGAAGAAATTATACCTGGCGTTATGCTCGCGAACATGGTCGAGGCACAGCCAGCGCCAGGCGCCAGGGCCATCGAAGTCTCCCGGCGACAATGGCGCCCGGAACTCGCCCGGCTCGCGACAGCCCCGGACGCCGCAACGCTCCGCCGCCCCTTCCACTCGCCCGTGCAACTTGCCCGATTTCGTCGCCAACGCTTCCTCGTCTCCTGAACCCTTCTATATAAGGGCAATGAGCGAGCCCGCCACCGGACCGATTGCCGCCGAGATGCGCCGCCGGCTCGAAGCGGCGCTGCAACCGACCGTCCTGGCGCTGAGCGACGACAGCGAACGGCACCGCGGCCACGGCGGCTACAATCCCGCCGGCGAATCGCACTTCAGCCTGACCATCGAAAGCCCCGCCTTCGCCGGCAAGTCGCGCCTCGCCATGCAACGCCTAATTCACGCCGCGCTCGGCGACTTGCTGAACGAGCGGGTCCATGCTCTGTCGATTGTCGCTCGGGAGCCCCAACCATGATCGAGCAGATCATCACCCCCGTCACCCACGACCTCGGCGCCTTCAAGGTGCGGCGGGCATTGCCGGCGCGGGAGCGGACGATGGTCGGCCCGTTCATCTTCGTCGACCAGTTCGGGCCGGCGCAGATGGTGCCGGGCGAGGGCATGGACGTGCGGCCGCACCCGCACATCAACCTCGCCACCGTCACTTACCTGTTCGACGGCGCCATCCAGCACAAGGACAGCCTCGGCTCCGACCAGCGCATCGAGCCGGGGGCGATCAACCTGATGACCGCCGGCCGGGGCATCGTCCATTCCGAGCGCTCGCCGGCCGACATGCGGGCGCGCGGCCCGAGCTTCTACGGCATGCAGACCTGGCTGGCGCTGCCCGATGGCCGCGAAGAGGTCGACCCGGCGTTCGAGCATGTGCCGGAAGCCGGGCTCCCTTTGGTCGAGGGGGAAGGCGTGTCGGCGCGGGTGCTTATGGGGACGTTGTGGGGCGTGACCGCCGACACGACGTGCCACAGCCCGACTATCTATGCCGATCTGATGCTGGACAGCGGCGCCGCCCTGGCGATCGACGCCGAGGCGGACGAGCGGGCGATCATGGTCACCGAGGGCGCGGCCAGCCTCGACGGCGAGCCGCTCGAGCCGTTCACGCTCTACGTGCTGGCGCCCGGGCATTCGGCGACCCTGCGGGCCTCCGGCCCGAGCCGGGCGCTGCTGCTGGGCGGCGAGGCCTTCGCCACCAAACGCCATGTCTATTGGAACTTCGTCAGCTCCTCGAAGGACCGCATCAGCCAGGCCAAAGAAGACTGGATCGAGCGGCGCTTCCCGCTGGTGCCCGGCGACGAAGAGGAGTTCATCCCCTTCCCCGCCGTGCCCAAGACCGTCAGCTATCCGTGACGGAATTCCGCAAGGTCGCGCTCAGCACTGGGGTCACGCTCAACATCGCGTTGGCCGGATCGCCTGAGGCGCCGCCGGTCATCCTGCTCCACGGCTTTCCGGAATCGCACCGCACCTGGCGCGGGCTGGCGCCGCTGCTCGAAGACGAATTCCGGCTGGTCATGCCGGATCAGCGCGGCTTTGCCGGATCGGACCGGCCGCGAGACGTCGAAGCCTACAAGACCGATATTTTGGTCGACGATATTTTCGCCTTGGCCGAGGCGCTGGGGATCGAGCGCTTCGCTCTGGTCGGCCATGACTGGGGCGGGGCGATCAGCTGGGCGGCGGCCTTGCGCGGCGACCCGCGATTGACCCGGCTGGCGGTGATCAACGCCCCGCATCCGGTCATCTTCCAGAAGAGCCTGATCCAGGATTCCGATCAACGAGGCGCCTCGCAATACATTACCGCCTTCCGCGCTCCGGGCTTCGAAGCGGCCGTCGCCGCGATGGGCTGGGAGGCCTTCTTCGCCAAGAGTTTCGGCGGTCATGTCGATCTGGCGATCATCCCGCCACAAGAGCGCGCCCAATATATCGCCGATTGGTCCGAGCCGGGCGGCTTCACCGCCATGCTCAACTGGTACCGCGCTGCGCAGGTCATGGTGCCGCCGCCGGGCATCGAAGTGCCGATTCCCGACTTCCTGCTGCGCGCCTTTCCCAAACTGCCCGTGCCGGTCCTCGTCATTTGGGGAATGCAGGACAAGGCCTTGCTGCCGTTACAGCTCGACGGCCTCGATGCGCTGGTGCCCGACTTGCGGATCGCGCGCATCGCCGACGCCGGCCATTTCGTGCCGTGGGAAAAGCCCGAAGCCGTCGCCGCGGCCCTCGAGCCTTTCATTGCCGCCGCCCACGGGGCATAGCCCCGGGCCATGACCGCCACCCGTTCCCGCTCCCGCTCCGCCGCCCGGCTCGCCGCCGTCCAGGCGCTCTATCAGATGGAGATGGAGGGCACGCCGCTCGCCCAACTGCTGCGCGAGTTCCACGAGCACCGGCTCGGCGCCACCATCGAAGACGACACTTATGCCGAGGCCGAGGTCGACTTCTTCGACGACCTCGTCACCGGCGCCGGCGCCCGGCGCAGCGAAATCGACGCCCTGATTGCCGCGCGGCTGGCGGACGGCTGGAGCCTCGAGCGGCTCGACCGGCCGATGCGGGCGATCCTGCGCGCCGGCGCCTATGAACTCATCGCCCGCCCCGACGTCCCGGTGGCGACCGTCATCACCGAATATGTCGACGTCGCCCACGCCTTCTACGACAAGCGCGAGACCGGCTTCGTCAACGGCCTGCTCGACGCCATCGCCAAGGAAGCGCGGAGCTAGCGATGAAGGAGCGCGAGGTGATCGCGCGGCTGCGGCGGATCGCCACCGACCCGGCCGCGCGCGGGCTGGCCGACGACGCCGCCTTGCTCGGCGACCTCGTGCTGACCCACGACACCATCGCCGAAGGCGTGCACTTCCTGCCCGACGACCCACCGGCTTCGGTCGGCTGGAAGCTGGTGGCGGTGAATTTGAGCGACCTCGCCGCCAAGGGCGCCGAGCCGCTCGCCGCCTTGCTGTCGCTGACCATCGGCGACGAGGATTGGGACGAGGCGTTCCTCGGCGGCATCGAGGCGGCCTGCGAAAGCTATGGGTTGAAGCTGGTTGGCGGCGACACCATCGCCTTGCCCCGCGGCGCGCCGCGCGTGCTCGGCCTGACCGCGATCGGGAAGGCTGGGGAGCGGACCCCGTCGCGGGCCGGCGGCAGGCCGGGCGATGGCCTGTGGATTGCCGGCACGCTCGGCGACGGCGCCGCCGGGCTGCGGGTGCTGCTGGCCGACCGCACGGCCGCCGGCGTCCTCGTCGACCATTACCGCCGGCCGATCCCGTTGCTCGCCATCGGCCGGGCGCTGGCGGGGCAGGCGAGCGCGACAATGGATATTTCCGACGGGCTGCTGATCGACCTTGGCCGTTTGTGCGAAGCCAGCGGCTGCGGCGCCGAGGTCGACCTCGCCGCCTTGCCCTTATCGCGCGCCTTCATCGCCGAACGCGGCGGCGACCGGCGCGCGCGCTTGTTCGCGGCGACCGGCGGCGACGACTATGCCTTGCTCGCCGCTCTGCCCGCCGGCTTCGATCCCAACGTAAGCCTTTGTTTACCGCCCGGGACCCATATCCAGCGCATCGGCCATTTGGCCGAGACGCCGGGGATCACCCTGCACGACGCCGGCGTACGAGTGGCATTGCCGGAGCATCTTGGCCATGAACATCGCGGCGTTTAGCACCAGGCAATGGGTCATCGCCCTGCTCGGCCTAGTCTCCGGCATGGCCTGCGCGGCCCTGCTGCGCTGATTTCCGATAGCCTAGACAGCCCCTTTCCGACCCCCTAAAGCACCGCGGTTTTCCGGGCGCGGGCCGTTTCCGGCTCATGCCCCATGCTCCGCTATCCACAGGGGAAATTACCGACATGAACCTGGTCCTTATCGCGATCGCCTGCGGCGTCGTCGCCGTCCTTTACGGCATCCTCACCAGCAGCCAGGTGCTCAAGGCGTCGCCAGGCAACCAGCGCATGGTCGACATTGCCAGCGCC
>DAIPLM010000060.1:0-8915 GCA_036769205.1 Sphingomicrobium sp. | reverse complement strand
AACACTGGCACGAAGCTCGCAAGAATCATGGCCGTCGAGGCCAGAATGGCACGCGTTTTCATGTTGCAGTCCTACTCACAAAAAGTTTGCCCGCCCGAGCCGCGGCTGCGACTCACGCTAACTTCCTATTAATCTTTGGAAAGATACATGTCTATTAACAAATATTTAATACATTTTTGGGTGTGGAGAATGCCGCAATTTGAGACGGCGGACCTGGGTTTGGCCGAGTGGCGACCGACCCCTTTGCCTTTGGCCGTGGGTTCGCTAGACGGGCGCGCAAGCCAGCTTCCGTTCATTCGAGGGAAGGGAGGAAGCACGGCGAGCAATCATCCCTTCGCATGAGGATTCTCTTGGCGCTTCCCCCCGCAGACCCGTCCGAAACCTTCGTCCGCGAAGTCGACGAGAATTTGCGCCGCGACCAGACCCGGGACTTCCTCAAGAAGAACGGGCCGTGGATCGTCGGCGGCTTGCTGCTGTTTCTCGCCGCCGTCGCCGGCTGGCTGTATTGGCAGGACCGTCAGCGACAGCAAGCGGGCGAGGAAACCGAACGGCTGAACAGCGCCATGACCCAGATCGGCAGCGGCCAGACCGCGCAAGCCGAGAAGCAGCTCGACGCGCTCGCTTCATCGAAGGCCGAGGGGGTCAGCGCCGCCGCCCGGCTGACTGACGCCGCCATCGCCCTCGAGCAATCCGACCGCAAGTCGGCGATCGACCGCTATCGCTCGGTGATGGACGACAAGGGGCTGGCCGAGCCCTATCGCGATCTCGCCACCATCCGGCTGACGGCGCTCGAGTTCGACCAGCTGAAGCCGGCCGAAGTCATCGACCGCTTGAAGGGCCTCGCCGTCGCCGGCAACCCCTGGTTCGGCAGCGCCGGCGAACTGACCGCCATGGCCATGCTCAAGCAGGGCCGCAAGGCCGAGGCGGGACGGCTGTTCGCCGCCATCGCCGCCGACCGACAGGTTCCCGAATCCATCCGCAGCCGAGCGGTGCAAATCGCCGGAACGCTCGGCATCGACGCCACCGCGTCGCTGCCGGCCGCAGCTCGACAGGAATGACCGACAATGAAGCGTAGCGTACACAAGATCGCACTGGTGCTGGCCGCCGCCGCCTGGCTTGGCGGCTGCAACCCGTTCAAAATGGACAAGCCCAAGACGCCGGTGCTCGGCGAGCGCATTCCCGTCCTCTCCAGCGAAACCGACATCAAGATCGACGAAGCCACCGCGGCCATGCCGTTCGCGTTGCCGGCCCCGATCGCCAACGAGGATTGGGCGCAGTCGGGCGGCAATGCGTCCAAGTCGATGGGCCACCTGGCGCTCGGCACCAGCCTCGGCACCGCCTGGAGCGTGTCGATCGGCGCAGGCAATAACAAGGCCGCCCGGCTGGCCAGCTCGCCGGTGGTCGGTGGCGGCCGGGTCTATACCATCGATTCGGTCGGCACCGTGCGGGCGTTCGATCCGCGCAACGGCGGCCAAGTCTGGAGCACCAGCTTCGGCGACGACATCAACCGCGACGCCAATTATGGCGGCGGCGTCGCCTTTGACGGCGGCCGTGTCTATGCGACCAACGGCAACGGCTATGTCGCCTCGCTCGATGCCGCCACCGGCGGCGCGGCGTGGACGGTCAAGCCCGGCGGCCCGCTGCGCGGCGCGCCGACGGTCGCCGACGGTGCCGTCTATGTGATGAGCCAGGACAATCAGATCTATTCGCTGAAAGCCGCGGACGGGTCGCAGAACTGGTCGAGCGCGGCGGCCCTGGAGATCGCCGGCGTGTTCGGCTCCGGCTCACCGTCGGTCGCCGCCGGTACCGTCGTCGCCGGCTTCTCGTCGGGCGAGCTCAACGCCTATCGCTACGAGAATGGCCGTCAAGTCTGGCAGGACGCCCTGTCGCGCACCAGCATGTCGATGAGCGTCGCCTCCTTATCCGACATCGACGCCGACCCGGTGATCGACGGCGGCCAGGTGTTCGCCATCGGCAAGGGCGGCCGCATGGTCGCGCTCGAGCTCAACAGCGGACAGCGCCAGTGGGAGCAGAACATCGCCGGCATCGCGACCCCATGGGTGGCCGGTGACTGGGTGTTCGTCGTCACCGACGAGGCCAAGTTGATCGCGCTCCACCGCAACACCGGCAAGGTGCGCTGGATCAACCAGATGCCTCGGTGGGATAACCCCAAGGGCAAGAAGGGGCCGATTTTCTATTCCGGCCCGGTGCTCGCCGGCGGCCGGCTCATCGTCACCTCGACCCGCGGAGCCTTGATCAGCGTCAATCCCGACACCGGCGCCGCCCAGGGCCAGACCAACGTCGGCGGCCGCGTCAGCCTGCCGCCAGTGGTCGCGGGATCGACCTTGTACATTCTCGACGACCGGGGCCGGCTGACCGCCTTCCGCTAGGTTGACCGCAGGGGCGTAGGCGGGCAGGGCGCTGGCGCCATGCCCCTGCCGACCGTTGCCATCATCGGCCGACCTAATGTCGGCAAATCGACCCTGTTCAACCGGCTGGTCGGGCGGCGCATCGCCCTGGTCGACGACTTGCCGGGCGTCACCCGCGACCGCCGCGAGGGCGAAGCGCGACTGTTCGACCTGATTTTCCGGGTGATGGACACCGCCGGCTTCGAGGACGAGGACGCGGCCAGCCTGCCCGGGCGCATGCGCGCCCAGACCGAGGCTGCGGTGCGCGAGGCTGACGCCGCTCTGTTCCTGATCGATGCGCGCGAAGGCCTGACCTCACTCGACGAGGAAATCGGCCGCTGGCTGCGCAGCGAGGATACGCCGGTGATCGTCGCCGCCAACAAGGCCGAAGGCCGCGGCGGCGAGGCCGGCCGGCTGGAAGCCTACAAGCTCGGCCTGGGCGACCCGATTGCACTCTCTGCTGAGCATGGCGAAGGGCTCGCCGATCTGTTCGAGGCGCTGCGGCCGCACGTCGAGCGCGACGGGGCTGAAGTCGGGGACGAAGAAGATGGCGAGGATGGGCCGCTCAAGCTCGCCATCGTCGGCCGGCCCAACGCCGGCAAGTCGACCCTGGTCAACACCATGCTCGGAGAGGAACGGATGATCACCGGCCCGGAGGCTGGGATTACCCGCGATTCAATCACCATGGACTGGCAGTGGAGGGCCAAGGGCGGATCTATGCGCCCGGTGCAGCTGGTCGACACCGCCGGGCTGCGCAAGCGCGCCAAGGTCCAGGACAAATTGGAGCGCCTGTCGACCGGCGACACCCGCCGCTCGATCGACATGGCCGAGGTCGTCGTCCTGATGCTTGATGCGACGCGCGGGCTGGAGGCGCAGGATCTGCGGATTGCCGACGCGGTGATCGAGGAGGGCCGGGGCCTTGTCATCGCGCTCAACAAATGGGACGTCGCCGAGGATGCCTCGTCCTTGTTCAACGGCGTCAAGGCGGCGCTGCTCGAAGGCCTGTCGCAATTGAAGGACGTGCCGTTGCTGACGGTGTCGGCCAAGACCGGCAAGGGCATCGACCAATTGCTTGGCGCCGCCTTCGAGATCCGCGAGAATTGGTCGCGGCGGGTATCGACCGGCGAATTGAACCGCTGGTTCGAGCGCGCGGTCGAGGCCAACCCGCCGCCGGCGCCGGGCGGCAAGAGGATCAAGCTGCGCTACATCACGCAAGTGAAGGCGCGGCCGCCGAGCTTTGTCGTGTTCGGCTCGCGTGTCGATCAATTGCCCGAAAGCTACCGCCGCTATTTGCTCAATTCGATGCGCCGCGATCTCGGCCTTGGCGCGGTTCCGCTGCGCCTGACGATGCGCGCCCAGAAGAACCCGTTCCACGACAAGGAAGCGGCGAAACGACAATAACCCGCCCTTTACCCTTTTCGCGCTACACCCGCCGCGATTGAGACCAACGCCCCCTGGACCGGGGGCATGAGGAGCAGCGAACTTGAGCGACGACAGCTCGGACATCGTCGACTGGGTGCATTTCGAGAAGAGCCGGGCCGAGCTTGGTCCGGGCTTCATCCGTATTCTCAGCTATTTCCGCGAGGACGGGGTCAAATCGGTCGCCCAGATCGAGGAGGCGATGCGCGAGCAGAATACCGTTGCCATGGTCATTCCCGCGCACACGCTGAAGGGCGAGGCGCGCCAGTTCGGCGCCGAGCCGCTGGCGGTGATTGCTGAGCTCATCGAGCAAACGGCGCGGATGTGCGTCGAGACCCACCGTTTCCCCGATGAATTGGTCCCCGACGTGGTCAAGCTGCGCAAATTGTTCAACGAGACCATTGAATTGTTCGACAAGGCGACCAATCCCTTGTTGACCCGGGGCGCTTCGGGCCCCGGCGGCTTCGGCCGCAAGGCCAACAACCAGAGCTTCGGCCGGATCTAGGCGGCGGCCGCAGCCGCGGCTGGCGGGCGCTTCCTGAAGGGCTGCACCTTCCCCCGTGACAGCGTGCGCCACAGCCATTCGAGCGGGCCGTAATGGAAGCGATCGAGCCACGGCTTCGACCACAACAGCATGACCGTCCAGACCGCCGGCACCAGCAGCCACGCCTGCCAGCGCTCGGCATAACCGTAATAGCCGAGCCCCCAGCCGTAGAAGACGAAGGCGGCGATCAGCGAGGTGCCGAGATAATTGGTGAAGGCGGCGCGGCCGGTGGCGGCGAAGCGTCGGGCGAGCCAGCCCGAGTTGCGGGTCAGCAGGATGATCAGCGCCGCATAACCCGCCGCCATCAGCAGCCGGAAGGGGGCGAGACCGATGATGAACCCGCCGAACACCAATGGCGCGTAGAAGCGGCTCTGGATATCGGCGACGGCGAGGACGATCGAGGCGAGCGCGCCGAGCGACAGGCCAACGACCGCCCAGCGCTTGTAGCGGCGGTCGGTCCACTCGCCGGTGAGGAAACCGGACTTGTAGCCGGCCATGCCGAACAGCATCAGCGCCAGCGTTTCCGGTGCGAAGAACATCAGCGGGGCGAGCCAGCTGAACGGCCGCTCGACCAGCCAGTAATCGGCGATGCCAAGCCAGGGGCCGCGATGCAAAGCGAGGTCTTTGGCGATGTCGGCGGCCGGCGGATAGACCATGCGCGCAAACTCGTTCCAGCTGGCGATGACCTCGCGGCCGGCGCCGGTGGCGTGCGCCGCATGGTCCCATTCGAGCACCTGCAGCAGATAGCTGCCGAAGAAGAGCATGCCGAACAGATAGAATCCGATCGCCCAGCCCATCAGCGCGCGGACCGACTTGTGGCGGAACAGGAAGGCGAGGCAGCCGACCGCGGCATAATCCTTCAAAATGTCACCCCACCACAGCAGGTGGTAGTGCAACCAGCCGATGGCGAAGAGCACCGCCATGCGTGCGAAATGGACCTTGGCCGGAGATTCGCCGTTGGCAGCGGCGCGCTGGATGACCAGCAGCATCGAGGCGCCGAACAGCATCGAGAACAAGCTGCGCATCTTGCCGTCGACGAGGGTCAAATTGGCGACCCAGATGGCGAGGTTGGCGCCGTCGGCGCCGCCATACGCGGGGGGGTTGAAATACGCCCCCTCGATCATCGCGAAAGCGGTGATGTTGACCGAGAAGATGCCCATCACGGCGATGCCGCGGATGATGTCCAATGTGACGATGCGCTTGCCCGCATCGGCGGTCGGAATGGTCGCCATGGCCTGCCCCCGTTTGCCGGAGGCTAGTCTTTCGCCGCCTCGGATTGAAGCTGAATATAGTTGGGCAGGCCCATCGCCGCGATCAGTTCGAACTGCTGCTCGAGATGGTCGATGTGCTCCTCCTCATTGCCGAGGATTTTGGCGAACAGGTCGCGGCTGACATAGTCGCGGACGCTCTCGCAGTGGGCGATGGCGCCCTTCAATTGCTCGACCGCCTCCTTCTCGACCTCGTAATCGGCCTTGAGCATCTCCTCGACGCCCTCGCCGATGCGCAGGCGGCCGAGCATCTGGAAATTGGGCAGGCCGTCGAGATAGAGGATGCGCTCGGCGAGCTCATCGGCATGCTTCATCTCGTCGATCGATTCGTGCCGCTCGAACTCGGCCAGTTTCTTGACCCCGAGATTGTCGAGCAGGCGGTAGTGCAGCCAATATTGGTTGACCGCGGTCAGCTCGTTCTTGAGCGCCTCGTTCAATAGCTCGATGACTTTCGCGTCGCCCTTCATCTCGGTCTCCTGCCACCGACGGCCTTACGCCTTGCCGGCGGTCGGTCGCAAGCGAAAGATTGGCGGAAATCTGGGAAAAATATGCGACTGACAATCAGTCGCAGGAGCCGCTCAGGCGGCGCGGGCGCGGATCGGGACGACCTTGTGCAACTCTTCGTCGATCAACTCCTGGGCGTAGCTCAGGCAGCAGCGGCATTGCGGCTCGCAGCCGAGCGCGGCGTAGGCGGTCTCGGGATTGGGGCAGCCGCGGCGGGCGGCGGCGCGCACCTCATCCTCGCGAATCGCATTGCAGGAACAGACGATCATGGTGATCGCCATACTCGATAATGCGACTTATTCGCAAGAGGTTTAGGTGGGGCGCGGCTTCAGGTAGCGGACAGCAACCAGCGCGAACGGGATACCAACCAGGACGATGTGGGCGAAGAGCTGGGTGACGATCGACAGCGTCTTGGGCGGCAGCGGAGAGCCGAACCGCAGCGGCACGACCAGCCAGTTCATCGCGAAATAGGTGACGACGCCATAGGCAAGGGCGGTGCGGTAGGGGGTGTCGAGCAAGGCCGGACGCAGGCGGACAATCCACATGAAGATCGCCGCCATGATCGCCATCAGGGTGAAATGGACGACAAGGCCGAGGATCGCGCCGCCGGCGCCCATGTCGGTCGCGGCCGGGAACGGGCCAGAAGCGACCATTCGCAACATGTCGGGAATCTCGCGGCCGAACCATAGCGTCAGGAGCATCGCCAGCAAGATGTCGAGGGTGCCGGAAATAAAGGTGGCGACGGCAATCGGTTTGAGCATGGTCGATGGTCCCCTCCCCATTGCTGCGCAACAGGAAGGAGCTTGTCTAGGCCAAAGCGGCGTCGGCGCCCATCAGTTTGGGGAAGAAGCCCTCGTGCGCGGCGCGGAGCTCGGCGAGGAGGATTTCGCCGTCGGTCGCGCTCTCGGCGTCACCCAGATAGATCGTGTCGCCGCCGGTCCAGCCGAGGAAGCAGGAGCCAACGCCGGCCTCGCGGGCCAGATTCCCGATAATGTCGAGATCGATTGCTTCGGTGACGATGTAGCGGCCCTGCGTTTCCCCGAACATCGACCAGGCATGGCGGATCTTTTCCAGGTCGACCTTGTCCTCGAATGCTTCGACCATCAGCCGGGCGCCGATGTTGCCGGCAAGCGCCATTTCCGCAACCGCGACTAGAATGCCGCCGTCGGAGACGTCGTGAACCGCGGTGACATAGCCTTCGTCGATCAGCATCCGGACGAATTCGCCGTTGCGGCGCTCGACCTCCAGGTCGACGCGCGGCGGCACGCCGTCGCGCCGGCCATGGCAGACGTCGCGCCACAACGAGCAACCGATTTCGGGGTCGGCTTTGGGATCGGCCCCGATCAATCGGATTCTCTGCGCGCCTTCCTTGAACGCGATCGTCACCGACTTTTCCCAATTGTCCAGCAAACCGACGCCGCCAATCGCGGGGGTGGGGAGGATCGCCGAGCCGCCGCCGGTGGCCTTGCTCTCGTTGTAGAGGCTGACGTTGCCACTGACGATCGGGAAGTCGAGGGCGCGGCAGGCGTCGGCCATGCCTTCGAGGCAGCCCACAAATTGCGCCATGATTTCGGGTCGCTGCGGATTGCCGAAGTTGAGGCAATTGGTCACCGCCAACGGCTCCGCGCCGACTGCGCAGAGGTTACGCCAGGCTTCGGCGATGGCCTGCTTGCCGCCTTCGTAGGGGTCGGCGTAGCAATAGCGCGGCGTGCAGTCGGTGGTGATCGCCAGCGCCTTTTTCGATCCGTGGACGCGGACGACCGCGGCGTCGCCGCCGGGCGGCTGGATCGTGTCGGCGCCGACGCGGCTGTCATATTGCTCCCAGATCCAGCGCCGCGAGGCGAGGTTCGGCGAGGTCATCAGCTTCAGGAGGTCGGCGGCAATGTCGGTGCTTTCCGGCACGTCGCCGAGCGGCTTGACCTGCGCCCAGCCCCTATATTCGTCGCGGCTCAGATAGGGCCGCTCGTACAACGGCGCTTCATCGGCGAGCGGGCCGAGCGGGATGTCGGCGATGGTCTCGCCCTTCCACGCTAGCTCCATGCGGCCGGTGTCGGTGACCTCCCCGATGACCGCGAAATCCAATTCCCATTTGCGGAAGACCGCTTCCGCCTCGGCCTCGCGGCCGGGCTTCAACACCATCAGCATCCGCTCTTGGGATTCGGACAGCATCATCTCATAGGGCGTCATGCCCTCCTCGCGGCACGGCACCTTGTCCATGTCGAGGCGGATGCCGACGCCGCCCTTGCTCGCCATTTCGACGCTCGAGGAAGTGAGGCCGGCGGCGCCCATGTCCTGGATGGCGACAATCGCGTCCGAGGCCATCAGCTCGAGGCAGGCCTCGATCAGCAACTTCTCGGTGAACGGGTCGCCGACCTGGACGGTGGGTCTTTTCTCTTCCGAATCCTCGGAGAAATCGGCGCTGGCCATTGTGGCGCCGTGGATGCCGTCGCGGCCGGTCTTGGAGCCGACATAGACCACCGGATTGCCGATGCCGGCGGCGGCGGAATAGAAAATCTTGTCGGTCCTGGCGACGCCGACGGTCATGGCGTTGACCAATATATTGCCATCATAGGCGGCGTCGAAATTGACCTCGCCGCCGACCGTCGGCACGCCGACGCAATTGCCGTAGCCGCCGATGCCCTGAACGACGCCGTTGATCAGATGCCGCATCTTGGGATGGTCGGGCGAGCCGAAGCGCAAGGCGTTCAAATTGGCGATCGGCCGCGCGCCCATGGTGAAGACGTCGCGCAAGATGCCGCCGACGCCGGTCGC
>DAIPLM010000234.1:0-2476 GCA_036769205.1 Sphingomicrobium sp. | reverse complement strand
GGCGTTACTGGAGCGAGATCCCTTGTCGCGCCGCCTGGACCTGTCCGGCCCCGCCGACGATTACCAGCGGGCTGAAATCAAGCGCCGGATGGAAACCATCGCCGGAGTCGGCGAGGCGGCCTGGAGCCCGGCGTCGCTGCCGGCGGAGCAAGCGCCATGATGCCGCTGTTCATCGAAGCCGCGCTGTTGGCGCTGGTCGGATTCTCGGGTGGGCTGCTGGTCGCGTATCTGGTCGCGCTGCGGCGGCGCGGCCGCCAGGAATAGGAGAGATCATGGTCGAGCTGTTCCGTGCCTATTGGCCCATCGTCCTGGTCGCGCTGGCCATCGGGTTGGTCGTCGGTTTCCTGCTGTTCCGCCCCCGCCAGCGGGTCCGCTTGACCGATAGCACCCCGGTGCGGCCGCACATGGCGCCGCGCGAGACGGTGCTCAGCCACGAAGCGGCGGTGACGACCCAACATATGATCGGGACTGAATCCGCCGTGCCGCCGCCAGGCCCGCAGGACGAGCTCGAGCGGCTGAAGGGCGTCGGGCCGAAGCTGGCGACCCTGCTCAAGGCGCATGGGCTGGTCCGGTTCGACCAGATCGCCGGCCTGACCGACAGCGAGCTCGAGCGGCTCGACCCCGACCTCGGCCCGTTCCGCGGCCGCTTGCAACGCGACCGGATCGTCGAGCAGGCGGCCTATCTGGCGCGCGGGGACGTCGACGGCTTCGAGGAACGGTTCGGCAAGCTTTAGGGCTCGGGTCAGGCGCCGATCAGCACCGGGGTGCCGACCTCGGTCACCCGGAACAATTTGGCAGCGAACTCGCCTGGCAAGCGGATGCAGCCATGCGAGGCCGGCCGGCCCGGCAGATGGCCGGCGTGGAGGGCGACGCCATATTTGTCGATGCGCTGCATGAACGGCATCGGCGCATTGTCATATTTGACCGAGCGGTGGAATCTCTGCTTCTCGAGGATCGGGAAGACTCCGGTCGGCGTGTCTTTGCCGGGCTTGCCGCTGGAAATGGTCGAGACCGCCACCAAAGCGCTGCCTTCATAGAGAAAGGCGAGCTGGTCGCCGAGGCTGATCACCAGCCGCGGCTCGCCGTCGCCGGGAACATCGCGCCACAAATACTGCCCGGCCCGCAGGCTTTTCTCGCCGAATGCCTCGAACATGTCCTCGCGGGCGATGCTGGCGGCATCGCTTGCTGCTTCCTTGGCCTGGACGGTTTCGATGGCGGCGGTTGCCGGCATGCACGGAACGCAAAGGGCAAGCGCGCCCGAACCCGCCAGCGCTAGCGCTAGCTTCCTCATTTTATTGCTCTTTTTCTGTTGCTTTATCTAAAAAGCCCAATGCGCGAGGGGCGACTCGGTTCCCTCGGGAGGCGACAAGGCGCGGCTCAGCCGAGTGGGAACCCGCGCGCCTCACGCGGCTAAAGGGCTTTTGACCGCGCCAGATCGCGAAGCACTAAACGGGCCGGGGGGCCGATCGGACACAGGGGCTCACCCAGGGGTTTGGCGAAAGCGACGACACGATCGCGACCCACGGCGCTGTCCACATAAACGAAGCCCGCCGGATCGAGCGATCCGGCGGGCCAGGTTTCCTCCGGGGCGAGCGGGCTAGCCGCTAACCCGTGGAGAAGGGTTACGCTTAACCGCGCTCCGGCTCCGGCGGCGGCGGCGGCGGCGGCGGCGGCGGCGGGCACGCATCCGTCGCCAGGATCACCGTTCCGTCCGGGCAGGTCTGCGTCGCCGGAGGCGGCGGAGGCGGCGGAGGCGGGGGTGGTGGCGGCGGCGGCGGCGGGGCCGGCGTGTAGAAGTTGTACAGCAGGCTCAGCATCAAGCTGTGCGAACGGAACCGGCCATCCAGCTTCGTAAAGTCCGCGAAGTCATTGTCTTCAAAAGCGTCATTGAACTCGAGCTTGCTGACATTGAAGAAGCGATACTTCAGGCCGAGGTCGATGTTCGGCGTGATGGCTTTCCGAATGCCGGCGAGAATCTGCCAGGCAATGGCGCCGTCGTCGTCACTGATGGTCTCATTGATGGCCGACGGGATGCCCGAGTCACGCGACCCGACATCGACATCATACTTGACGTTGGCCCAACCGGCACCGGCTCCGAGGAAGCCGCTCCAGCCATCTTCGTCGCCGAAGTCGAACAGAAGATTGACCATGGCGGACCAGACGCGAACGTCACCGTCCGAGTCAAACGGCGTGGTCGGATTGGTATCCGGCACACCCGTAGCAAATTCGATCAGGTCGTCGTCCACCTGAACTTCGTCCGTCGACGCACGCTTGTAGCCGAGTTCGATCTCGCCTCGCACCAACCCGAAGTCGTAACCGGCGACGAGGTCCGCATCGAAACCGATCTTATGGTCGATGATGATGCCATCGTCGAAGTCGTAGGTGTTGTTGGCGTCGTAGTCATAGTTGAAGTCGAGGTTCGTATCCTCGACGAGCATGACGCCGGCATCAACGCCAACATACACCGACTTGTCGC
>DAIPLM010000233.1:0-2478 GCA_036769205.1 Sphingomicrobium sp. | reverse complement strand
GTATAATCCCAGAAGGTGTAGAGCTGCTCTTGCGTCGGGTGCAGCGCCCGCAGGGCGTCGGTCCAGCCCTGGTGGACGACGCGGCGCAGCGCCGCGCGGCTTTCAGGCTGCATTAGCGCGTCATTGCGCATCGCCCGGACCGAGAAGACGTCGCGGTCCTCGGGGATGACGTTGAAGTCGCCCGCCAGCACCACCGGCCGCTCCTCGGCGAACAGCTCGCGGGCATGCGCTTCCAGCCGCTCGATCCAGCGTAATTTGTAAGCGAACTTGTCGGTCCCGACCGGGTTGCCATTGGGCAGATAGATGGAGGCGACGATGGCGCCGTCGACTTCGGCCTCGATGTAACGGCTATGGCTGTCGTCGGGGTCGCCGGGCAGGCCGACGCGGCGCAATGCCGGTGCGGCGCCCTTGGCCAGCACGGCGACGCCGTTGAAGCCCTTCTGGCCATGCCAGACGGCGCCATAGCCGGCCGCCTCGATATCGGCGACGGGCAGAGATTCATCGGCGCATTTGAGTTCCTGCAGGCAGGCGACATCGGGCTGCTCGCGCGCCAGCCATTCGAGCAGGCGCGGCAGGCGGGCACGAATGCCGTTCAGATTGTAGGTGGCGATTTTCATCGTGCCGGGATTAGCCACTCGTCTTCGTCAATGCGAGGCCGCACCGCGGCAAACCAGATTTTCACGCGAAGGCGCGAAGGCGCGAAGGAAGCCGCCCACTTTGCGCCTAAGCGCCTTTGCGTGATTCCTAGCTCTGTCGGGTGTGTTGGCCTGCGGCCGTGACTGCGTCGCGATGGCGCATCACACGCTGAATGAGGAGCCGCAGCCGCATCCCGAAGCCGCATTGGGGTTGGTGACCTTGAACGCCGAGCCGCCGAGGTCCTCGACGAAATCGACCGCCGAGCCTTGCACCAGATCGAGGCTCACCGGGTCGACGACCAGGCGGACGCCGGCGGTCTCGGCGACCGCGTCGTCGTCGGCGACCTCGCCAAGCTCGAACTTGTAGCTGAAACCAGCGCAGCCACCGCCGTCCACCGACAGGCGCAGGATCGGCGCCTTGCTTTGCCGTGCGGCAATAGCGGCGACACGCTTTGCAGCAGCATCGGTCAGTTGGATGGTGTCGGTCACAGGAAGAATATGGGGCAGGCGTCCCCCCGCCGCAACCTTACTTCGGGCTGGCCTTCGGGCCACCGAGCGCGACATGGCCGCCGTCCATTGCCGAGCCGCCATTGTCTTTCTGCATGGCGAGCAGATAGTCGGTCGACTTCATGAACGGGATCGGGTTGACGGCGCGGCCGTCGATGCGGACTTCATAGTGGAGGTGGCTGCCGGTTGAGCGGCCGGTCGAGCCCATGCGGGCGATCTGCTGGCCGCGGACGACGCGCTGGCCGGGCGACACCAGGATCGCCGACAAGTGGCCGTAGCGGGTTTCGATGCCGCGGCCATGGTCGATCTTGATCAAATTGCCGTAGCCGCCCTTGTTGTAGCCGGCATCGGCGACGACGCCGTCGGCGGTCGCATAGATGGCGGTGCCGACCGGGCCGGCGAGGTCGATGCCGGCGTGCATGGCGGCGCTGTGGCGGAACGGGTCGGAACGGACGCCATAGCCGGAGGTGAAGGCCGCGGTCTTGACCGGCTTTTCGGACGGGACGGCGATGGCGCCCTGCGAAATGCTGTCGAGCTTCTTCCAGCTGGTGAACAATTGCTTGAAGGTAGCGTCGCTGCCGCCGACCGGCTCGAGCGGGCCGCCGACGCCCTCGGCCGAGCTCGAGGCGATGCGCTTGAGGACGGCGGGGTCGATCTCATCGCCGGCGAGCATCGCGGCGAGCAATTGCTGGCGCTGCTCGATCTCGTTGACGCGCTGCTCGGTGGCAGCGGCGAGACGGACCATGGCGGCGGGGATTTGCGAGGTGACGGCGGCGGTCTGGGTGGGGGAGAGGAAGCGGACCAGGGAGTAAGAGGAGAAAGCGACGAGGATGCCGATAAACATCGCGAACAGGGCCTGGGCCCGCCAGGTGACACGCATCCGACGCAGCTTGGTCCCGTCGTGGACGAACAAGTCCCGGTCACGGAAAAGCGCGCTCGGCGCGGCCAGCAAATTCGGCATTCCCCAGACTCCCAACTCAAACGCACAAACCGCACACCGGCATCGGCCGGCGGTCGCCGTTTCCTCATCGATCAGGAGCTCCCCAGCCCCTCTCCACACGCGCAAGTTTGCCCACCAGCGCCGGGAGAGAGGGTTGGACCGCAGATGGTTAAGCAATTCAACCTTCCGTTCCCCCTCAAGGGACGAGTCGTCCGCCTCGCGGGATGAACCGATGGTCGAGCTTGCGCGAAATCAAGCTGTAAACGCGGATTTAACGGCTCAAACGCGAATCTTTCACGCCTTGCTTGCGCGCTTTGTCTTCGTCGTTAAGGCGGTCGGCGGGCCACGCCGTCCCAACGCGGCGCGTGCTCTCTGCAAGGAGAGTTTGAGTGTTGA
>DAIPLM010000059.1:0-8999 GCA_036769205.1 Sphingomicrobium sp. | reverse complement strand
TCCTCGGGCCGCTCGTCGATCAGCAAGACGATCAGGAAAACCTCGGGATGGTTGTCGGTGATCGCCCGGGCGATGTTCTGCAACAGCACGGTCTTGCCGGTGCGCGGCGGGGCGACGATCAGGGCGCGCTGGCCCTTGCCCTGTGGGCTGACGATGTCGATCACCCGCGCCGACTTATCCTTGACCGTCGGGTCAGCGCTGTCGAGCGTCAGTTTCTCGTCGGGGTAGAGCGGTGTCAAATTGTCGAAATTGACCCGGTGGCGGACGGCTTCCGGATCGTCGAAATTGATCTGGGTGATGCGGGTCAAAGCGAAATAGCGCTCACCCTCCTTGGGGCCGCGGATCTCGCCCTCGATGGTATCGCCAGTGCGCAGGCCAAAGCGGCGGACCAGCGACGGCGTGACGTAAATGTCGTCGGGACCGGCGAGGTAATTGGCTTCCGGCGAGCGCAGGAAGCCAAAGCCGTCGTTCAGCACCTCGATGGTGCCCATGCCCATGATCTCGGCGCCGCTTTCGGCGCGGACCTTGAGGATCGAGAACATCAGGTCCTGCTTGCGCATGGTCGAGGCGCCCTCGACCCCGGACTCCTCAGCCATGGTCACCAGCTCGGCCGGCGTCTTTTGTTTCAAGTCTTTCAAATGCATATGTAAATTCGCTTAGGTACGGGTGGAAATTTGTTCGCGTCGCGGCAGGACGCCGCGCAGAAGCTAGGGGGCACGCACCGGCGACAGGGGTTACCGGCCGGCGGGCCGTTCGACAGGGGCGTTAAGTCTGGCCCGGGCGCGAGTCAATCGCCGCGGCGGGTCAAAACGGACGGACGATTACCAAGACGACGATCAACGCAGCGGCGATGCCGGGAATCTCGTTCATGATCCTGAGCGTCCGGTTCTCGAGCGGGCGCATGCCCTGGGCCAGCTTCTTGCCATAGGCGCCGATCCAGCCCTGATAGCCGGTAAGGGCGACGACCAGCACGAATTTGGCGACAAACCAGCCCTGGTGGAAAGCATTGACATGCACGGCGAGCATCAGGCCGAGCACCCAGACCACCAGCATCGCCGGCATCAGGATGATGGTCCGCGCCCGGTCCTCGCGCTCAATCCAGGCGCGGTCCTCGGCGGAGCCCGGGGTCGTTGCGTGGTGATAGACATAGAAGCGCGGCAACAGGAACAGTCCGGCCATCCAGAAGATGACGAAGGTGACGTGGGCCGCCTTTACCCAGGGGTAGGCGGCGCCGAGGAATCCGACCCAATCGCTCATGCTTCGCCCTTTACCAGCGCCATCAACTCCTCGACGTGGCCGAGCGGCGTGTCCTGCTGAATGCCGTGCCCCAGGTTGAAGATGTGGGGACGGCCGGAAAAAGCGTCAAGGATGCGGGCCGCCGCTTCCTTCAGCGGAGCGCCGCCGGCGATCAGCGCCAGCGGGTCGAGGTTGCCCTGCACCGGCATGCGGTCGGGAAGCTCGCGCTGCGCCCAGGCCGGGTCGACCGTCTCGTCGATGCCGATGGCGTCGACCCCGGTCTCGCGCGCATAAGCGCCAAGCTTGCCGCCGGCGCCGCGCGGGAAGCCGATCACCGGCACCTGCGGGTGCCTTTTCTTCAATTGCCCGACGATCCAGGCGGTACGGGCGATGACAAACCGTTCGAACTGGGCAGGCGACAGGCTGCCCGACCAGCTGTCGAACAGTTGCACGGCATCGACCCCGGCATCGATCTGGCCGGACAGATAATCGACCGTGACGGTGGCGATGAGATCGAGGATGGTGTGCAGCTTGCCGGGGTCTGCATAGGCCAGCCGCCGCGCCTCGGCCTGCTCGCGGCTGCCCTGGCCAGCGATCATGTAGGTCGCCACCGTCCACGGGCTGCCGGCGAAACCGAGGAAAGTCGTCTCGGGCGACAAGTCGGACTTCACCCGCCGCACTGTCTCGTAAATCGGGCTCAGGCGCTGCATCTGCGGGTCGAGGTCGCGGATGCGGGCGTCAGCCATGGTCGGCGTCAGCCGCGGCCCTTCGCCGGCGACGAAGCTCAGGTTCTGGCCGATGGCGAAGGGGACGATGAGGATGTCGGAAAACAGGATGGCGGCGTCGAGTTGGGGAAAACGCCGCAGGGGCTGCAGGGTGATTTCCGCCGCCGCCTCGCTGTCATAGACCAAATCGAGGAAACCGCCCTTGTCCGCCCGCAGCGCGCGATATTCGGGCAAATAGCGGCCGGCCTGGCGCATCATCCAGATCGGTGGCGGGTCGCGGCGCTCGCCCTTGAGCACAGCCAGCAAGGGCTTGTCCTGATAGCCGACAACAGACTTGGGCAAGGGCGCCACTTCTCTTTCTTATTGATGTTAGATTCTAAAGAAGAATTGGAGTTGCAGTAGGCAAGGAAGTCGCGGGGTTTAAGCGCGCCTCCAGCATTTGCCAACAGAGGGGCACGACCGCGATTTGAGCGATTCCGGCGAGTCGCGCCGGCTCGCCCCCATGATTCACAGCAAGCGCCGCAACCCTCTCTCCTGTGGGCGGAATCGGGAGGGAAGCCGGGCCATGACTTGGCCGCACCGGGGTTTCGCCCGTCCCCACTTCCGCGCTAGGATCGCGCACGGGCTTATCCACAGGGTTATTCCATTTCCGATGCCGCTCATCCTCGCCTCCTCGAGCCCGATCCGCCGGGCCATGCTCGACCAGGCCGGCGTTGCCCATGAGGTGGTGCCGCCAAAGGTCGACGAGCGGGCTTTGAAAACGGCCCAGGCCGGCCCGGACACCGAGTTGGCGCTCGCGTTGGCCGAGGCCAAGGCCGCCGAAGTCAGCGCCCGCCGGCCGGGCAACTGGGTTATCGGCGGCGATTCGGTCGTGTCGGTGGAGCATCGCCGCTTCAGCAAGCCGGAGGGCCGCGATGAAGCCGCGGAGCATCTGCGCTTCTTTTCCGGCAAGATCATGCATTTGACCAGCGCGGTGGCGCTGGCGCGGGATGGCCAAATCGATTGGGACCATATCGGCGAGGCCATTCTCCACGTCCGGCCGCTGACCGAGCGCTTCATCGCCGACTATCTCGACGCCGAATGGCCCGACGTCGGTCATTGCGTCGGCGTGTTTCGCATGGAAGCGCTCGGAGTCGCTTTGTTCGACCAAGTCGACGGCGACCATTTCACCGTCCTTGGAATGCCGCTGCTGCCGTTGCTGGGCGCCCTGCGCGAGCGCGGCCTGGCGGCGTCATGACGTCAGGCTTCGCCGAGGTCATCGGCGATCCCATCGCCCAGTCGAAGTCGCCGGCCATCCACCGTCATTGGCTGGCCCTGGCCGGCCTCGATTTCGATTATCGCGCGACCCAGGTGACCCGGGCCGAGCTGCCCGACTTTGTCGCCGGTCGTCGACGCGACTCTAATTGGCGCGGGTGCAACGTCACCATGCCGCTGAAGCTCGACGCGGCGATCCTGGCCGACGACACCACCGACCGGGCGGTGGCGGCCGGCGCCGCCAACATTCTCGTCGCCAAGGACGGCGCCTTGCTCGCCGGCAACACCGATGTCGGCGGCGTCTTGCAATTGCTCGGCCCGCGCTTGGGCCAGGGCGCCGCCGGCGGCATCACCCTGCTCGGCAATGGCGGCGCCGCCCGCGCCGTGCTGGTGGCGCTGCGCATGCTCGGCATCGGCGATGTCCGCCTGCAGGCGCGAGACGTCGCCGACGCTACCCGGCTGGCGGTGCAATTCGGCCTGAGCGAGCGGCCGCGTCCGTTCGACGCAGCGATCGACACCGCCGGCCTGATCAACGCGACGCCGATGGGCATGGCCGGCGAGCCGCCGTTCGCCATCGACCTTTCCGGCATGCCGCCAGCCGGCTGGGTGTTCGACCTGGTCACCGACCCGGTCGAGACGGCGCTGCTGCGCGCCGCCCGCGAGCGTGGCCTGGCGACGATCGACGGCATTTCGATGCTGGTCGAGCAGGCGGCCGCCAGCTTCATGCTATTGTTTGGCCAGGAGCCGCCCCGGCAAGACGACGCCGAACTGATGGAGACACTCAGGGTATGATCAAGATCGCGCTGACCGGATCGATCGGCATGGGCAAGTCGACGGTGGCGGCGATGTTCGCCGACGCCGGCGTGCCATTGTTCGATGCCGACGCCGAGGTCCGCCGCATGCAAGGCTATGGCGGCAGCCTCGTCGAGGCGATCGACCGGCGCTTTCCAGGGACGATGGTTGAAGGCGCCATCGACAGGGATTTGCTGGCGGCGCGGGTGCTGGGCGACCGCGACGAACTGGCGGCGCTGGAGTTCATCGTCCATCCCGCCGTCGCCGAGGCGCGCGAGCGGTTCATCGACGCCCACCGCGACGTGGCGGCATTGCTGTTCGAAATCCCCTTGTTGTTCGAAACCCATGGCGAAGCCGCGTTCGACAAGGTCATCGTCGTCTCGGCGCCAGCGGCAATCCAGCGCGACCGGGTCCTGCAACGGCCCGGCATGACCGCCGACAAGCTCGACCAGATGCTCGCCCGCCAATGGCCCGACGAGGACAAGACGGCGCGCGCCGACTTTGTCGTCGACACCGGCGGCGGCATTGACGAAACCCGCGCCCAGGTAAGCGCGATCCTGGCTTGCCTCGGGCTGTCGGGAGGACGATAAGCGAGCCATGCGGGAAATCATTTTCGACACCGAGACCACCGGGCTCAATCCGGCGGGCGGCGACCGCATGGTCGAGATCGGCTGCATCGAGCTGGTCAACCGGGTCGAGACCGGTCGCACCTTTCATGCCTATTTCAACCCCGATCGGCCGATGCCGAGCGAGGCCGAAGCCGTCCATGGGCTGTCCGACATGTTCCTGTCGGACAAGCCGCGGTTCCTCGAGAAGGCCGAAGATCTGCTCGAGTTCATCGCCGATTCGCCATTGATCGCGCACAATGCCGCGTTCGACTTCGGCTTCCTCAATCATGAGCTGCAGCGCTGTGCCCGCGATCCCGTCTGCATGAGCCGGATGATCGACACGTTGATGCTGGCCCGGTCCCGCCACCCGGGCGCCAAGCACAGCCTCGATGCCTTGTGCACCCGCTTCGGGGTCGACCGCAGCCAGCGCGTCAAGCACGGCGCCTTGCTCGACGCCCAATTGCTCGCCCAGGTCTATGTCGAACTGACCGGCGGGCGCCAGATCGGCCTGTCGCTCGGCACGGCGGCGACGGCGGCCGACGCCGAGGCAGTCGCGGCCGTCCAGGTTGAACGCATTGCCCGCCCGGCCCGTCCCCATGCGCCGTCGGATGAGGAACGGACGCGCCACCGCGGCTTTATAGCCAGGCTGACCGAACCTTTGTGGGAGCGCTTCCTGGCTCCGGTTTGACGGCAGCGCGGACGGCCTCGTCGCCGCCCGCTTCGATCAAGGGAAAGGAGCCCCAGGTGCAGGTTCGAATCGCGGGCCATCAGGTCGACATCAGCGAAGCCTTGCAGGCGCGGGTCAGCGAGCGGATCGAGGCGATCGCCGACAAATATTTCGATCGCGCGATCGCCGCCAACGTCACGTTCGGGCGCGGGCCCTATGAGGATTTCAGCTGCGAGATCGTCGCCCCAGTGCCGCAGGGGATCGTCCTCAAGGCGTCGAACCGGGCGAGCGAGGCGCGAGTCGCGTTCGAGGGCGCCGCCGACAAGATCGAGCGGCAATTGTCGCGCTACATGAAGCGGCTGCGCGAGCATAAGGGCAATGGCGCGGGGCCGATGGCTGACCTCGTCGAGAATGCCGGCTACACGATTTTCGCGCCGGTCGCCGCCGAAGAGCCGCCGGCCCACCCCGCCATCATCGCCGAGACGAGGGTCGACATTCCCGACGCCAGCGTTTCCGACGCGGTGATGATGCTCGACTTGCGCAACACCAACGCTTTGATGTTCAAGAACAGCCGCAGCGGCGATTTGAACATGGTCTATCGACGAGACGACGGCACCATCGGCTGGGTCGAACCGCGCGCGGAATGACATTGGCCTCGTCGCGTCCTAAAGCCCGGCCCGGCGCGTATCACAAGCCGGCGGCGAACGAGTATCGATGACATGCAACTTGGCGATTTCCTTGACTTTGAATCCATCCGCGTCGGCCTGTCTGCCGGCACCAAGCGCAAGCTGCTGCAGTTGCTCGGGCAGATGGCGGGGGCGCGGCTCGGTTTTGACCCGGCGGCGATCATCGACACGATTGCCGAGCGCGAGCGGCTGGGGACGACCGGTTTCGGCAGCGGCGTCGCCATCCCGCATGGCAAGGTGGCCGGCCTGAAGACGATCTACGCCATGGTCGTGCGGCTGGCCGAGCCGATCGACTATAAGGCGATCGACGGCCAGCCGGTCGACTTGGCCTTCATGTTGCTGTCGCCGCCCGACGCCGGCGCCGAGCATTTGAAGGCGCTGGCCGCGGTCAGCCGGATCGTGCGCCACGGCCCGACCATCGAGAAATTGCGCGGCGCCCGCAGCCGCGATGCCTTCGCCGCCGTGCTGATGGGTGCCGACGAGCGCGATGCCGCCTAGGGTGGGCGCTGACGCCGGGGCGGCCACCGGCGCCGATGCCCATTTGCGCGCGCTGGAACGCCTCTATGCGGCGGCGCCGATCAACCGTTTGTTCGAATCGCGGATCGCCTTGCCCGAGGCCGGCCGCTCGGAAATCCGCTTCACGGTCGGCGGCGACAGCTTCCACGCCGCCGGCGCCGCCCATGGCACGCTCTATTTCAAGATGCTCGACGATGCCGCTTTCTATGCCGCCAACGGCCTCACCACCGACCGCTTCCTGCTGACCACCGCCTTCAACCTGCATTTCACCAAGCCGATGAAGGCCGGCGAAGCGGTCGCCGAGGGCCGCTGGGTCAGCGGCAAGCGGCGGGTGTTCGTCGCCGAGGCGCGGATTATCGATGCCAGCGGCGACGAATGCGCGCGCGGCACCGGCACCTTCCTGCGCTCGCATATCGCTTTGGCCGGTCTTGCCGGATACCGACCAGCTTGAGCGAGCGGCTGCCGGCCAGGCTCGAGGCGGCGGCACTCATGCGCCAGGTCGAGAGCGACGGCGGCTTCGCCACCCTGATTCGGCGCGGCGACCCGGACCGCGGCGCCATCACCCTGCTGGTCCGCGAGAAAGGACGGATTTCGGCGGTTTTGGAACGGCAGCTCGACGCCGACTTCGCCTATCGCTGGCGAAACATATCCGCGGATCGACCCTTTGATGAGGCGGTCTGGCCCGATTTCCTCGAATCAAAGCGGAAGTTTGACCCCGATTTCTGGGCGATCGAACTGGACGTCGCGGATGCGCAACGATTCGTCGCTGAAACGACCGCTGAAGGTTGATCTTGGCCGATTCGCCGGCAAAAGCGGGTCAATCACAGAGCGGGGGGCACCCTTTCGGCAATTCGGTCGAGCAGGTGCCACGCAGACGGGAAGCCGCCCCAGCGCACGGTAGAGGACGCGTTAGAAAGTCCCAGCGCTTGGTCGGGCGGCAGACCGCCAGAAGTTCAACGATACATGCTGAATCCCATCCGGTCGGCCATCACCGTGCTCGCCGCGCTCACCGCTTCGTCGGTGGCGCCGGCCCAGGTCACGGAAGGCTCCGAACCGTTGATTGCCAGTGACTCCGGGATCTTGCCGGTGCCGGCGGTGATCAAGCTGATCGACAATGAAGTGGTTCTCGCCACCGGGGAGACCGCCGATCCGCTGGCGCCCGCCGACGACGGCGAGCAGGCGGACGACGGCGCCATGGCCGAAGCGGTCGATCCGACCGCCGATCTGGCCACGCTCGTCGCCCAGTTCCGCGCCAGCGATCCCGGCAGCGGCGAGCTCGAGTGCCTTGCCGCTGGCGTCTATTTCGAATCCAAGAGCGAGCCGCTGGCGGGCCAGCTGGCGGTCGGCCAGGTCATCGCCAACCGCGCCAACAGCGGCCGGCGCTTCCCTTCATCCTATTGCGGCGTGCTGTTCCAGCGCGGCCAGTTCAGCTTCGTCCACGGCCATTCCTACCCGTCGGTCGCGCGGTCCAGCCGGCAATGGCAGACGGCGGTGGCGATCGCCCGCATCGTCGACCAGGAACTGAAGGACTCGGCCGTTCCCAATGCGCTCTTCTTCCACGCCAAGCGCGTCCAGCCACGCTGGCGCCTGACCAGGGTCGGCAGCGTCGGCAACCACGTCTTTTACCGTTAGGGCGCGCGCAGGGCATGCCGGGGGGCATGGCAGAGCACTCCCCCGACTCCCTTTCATTCCCGATCTGTTCTAGTCGTGGCGGATGAGCTCCGCCCCGATTCCCGACTGCTTTGTCGACCAGCCGCCGATTGCCGCGGAAGTCGCGCGGGGCGTGACCCGGCTGTTCTGCCGCCGCGACTGGTTCGCGATGTGCGAAGTGCCGCTGCCCAACGGCCGCCGCGCCGATCTGATGGCGATTGACGGCAGGGGCCAGTTGGCGATCGTCGAGATCAAGGTCAGCAAGGCGGACCTCGTCGGCGACGGCAAGTGGCGCGACTATCTCGATTATTGCGACCGTTTCTTCTGGGCGGTGCCGGAGGCGTTGTGCGCGATCCTCGAGCAGGAGCATTTCCTGCCGGGTGAAGCTGGCCTGCTGGTCGCCGACCGCTATGACGCCGTCATCATGCGCGACGCCATCGACCGGCCGCTGGCGCCGGCGCGGCGCAAGGCCGAGACCCTGCGCTTCGCGCGCCGGGCAGCGCGCCGCCTGTCGGCGCAGATCGATCCGACTTTGGGCGAGGGGCGCTAGGACCGAGTCGGGCCGACCGCGGACTTCCTGGGCGTCTTCACCGACTCGATCAGCTTCAGCATCTCGGTCGAGCGCCGGTCGCGCTTGGCATAGTCGCGCGCCGAAAGCCCGGCGGCATGGTCGGCGACGTCGGGATCGGCGCCAGCCTCGAGCAAAATTCTGACGATGGCCGCCTGGCGCTGCTGGACCGCCACGATCAACGCCGTTTCCCCCAGCTTGTTGGTCTTGTCGACCGACGCGCCCTTCATCAGCATCCGGGCGGCGCCTTCGGGATATTTGAGCCGGGCGGCAAGGATCAGCGGCGTGTCGCCGTTG
>DAIPLM010000232.1:0-2489 GCA_036769205.1 Sphingomicrobium sp. | reverse complement strand
TTCAACGCCATCGTCGGCAAGGTCCGGCCCGGCGACCTCGGCATCGACGCCATGCACATCAACCTCCACAAGACCTTCTCGACCCCGCACGGCGGCGGCGGGCCTGGCTCGGGGCCGGTGGTGCTGTCGCAGGCGCTGGCGCCGTTCGCGCCGCTGCCGTTCGTCACCAAAAGCGACGGTGGCTTTCGGCTGATCGAGGAGGAGAATGCCGGCGAGGAGCATCCGCGCAGCTTCGGCCGGATGACCGCCTTCCACGGCCAGATGGGCATGTTCACCCGGGCGCTGACCTACATGCTCAGCCACGGCGCCGACGGTTTGGCCCAGGTCGCCGAGGACAGCGTCCTCAACGCCAATTACATCCTGCGCAGCCTGGCGGACGTGCTCGACGCCCCGTTCGCTTTCTCGGGGCCGTGCATGCACGAGGCGATCTTCAGCGATCGTGGCTTCGCCGAGGGCTTCTCGACCATCGACGTCGCCAAGGCGTTGATCGACGAGGGCTTCCACCCGATGACTATGTATTTCCCGTTGGTCGTCCACGGGGCGATGCTGATCGAGCCGACCGAGACCGAGTCCAAGGCCGGCCTCGACCAGTTCATCGCCGCCTTGCGCTCGATCGCCGAGCGGGCGCGGGCCGGAGACGACAGCCTGAAGGCGGCGCCGGTGTTCGCGCCTCGCCGGCGGCTGGACGAGACGCTGGCGGCGAGGAAGCCGGTGCTGGCTTACCAGACGCCGGCGCCCGACGGGGCGGGCAATGGCTTTGGCGCCGAGTTCGGGGGAGGGTAAGCGATGGATCCCAGTTATTTGAAAACGATCGGGCCGATCGTCGTCATCGCTCTGGTGCTGGCGCTACGGCTGCGCTCGATGAGCAAGGTGCGGCCGCTGAAGACGGCACTTGTGGGTCCTGCCGGTCGTGCTGGTGGGGCTGGCGGCGATGGTGCTGTGGTCCAACCCGCCGGGCGTTGCCGGCCTGTCGATCGCCGCGGTTGCCTTGATCGCCGGCGGCCTGCTCGGCTGGCAGCGCGGGCGGCTGACCCGCATCGAGCGCGATCCCGAAAGCGGCGGGCTGACGCAGCGCGCCTCGCCGGCGGCGATGATCCTGCTGGTCTGCGTCCTGGCGCTGCGTTTCGGCCTGCGCAGCTATTTCGACATGACCCCGGGCACCGACGGCAAGCTGAGCGAGCAGGCGTTGGTGGTCACCGACGCCTTGTTGCTGTTCGCGCTCGGGCTGATCGTCATGACCCGGATCGAGATCGCCATTCGCGCCCGGCGCCTGCTGGCCGGCGAGCCGACCGGCGGCAGCTAAGTGAAGCTGTCGGCGCCGGCGGCGACCCGCAACCGCGAGCCGATCGCGGCGGTGCTGGCCGACTGGCTGCCGGGTGAGGGCCTGGTGCTGGAAGTGGCGAGCGGATCGGGCGAACATGCGGTGTTTTTCGCGCAGTGCTTTCCGCGCCTCGACTGGCAGCCGAGCGACCCCGATCCCAGCGCGGTCAGCTCGATCGAGGCGTGGCGCGCGGATTCCGGCCTGGCGAATTTGCGCGAACCGTCCATCCTCGACGCGACCGCTGCGACCTGGCCGGTCGAGCGCGCCGAGGTTTTGCTCAACATCAACATGGTCCACATCAGCCCGTGGGAAGCGGCGCTGGGGCTGCTCGACGGCGCCGCTCGGCTGCTGCCGCCAGACGGGCGGCTGATCCTCTACGGGCCGTGGATCGTCGATGGCGTCGACACCGCACCCTCGAACCTGGCCTTCGACGCCGACCTCAAGCGGCGAAACCCGGCCTGGGGCTTGCGGCGGGTCGAGGATTTTGCCGGCGAGGCGGAGGCGCGCGGGCTGATCCTCAGCGACCAGCGGGCGATGCCGGCGAACAATCGCATGTTATTGTTCCTGCGGTCGTAAGCGGCGGTCGGCGGCGAGCGCCAGCATCACCGCCAGCAGCCCGGCCGACCAGCCGCCGACGATGTCGCTCAGCCAGTGCACTCCAAGCAACACGCGAGTCGCGCCGACGACCAAGGCGATGGTGATGGCGGCGATGATTGCCGGCCGGCGATACGGCGCGGGCGCCACCAGGCAGGCGGCCAGCAGCCAGGCGGTCAGGCCGTTGGCGGCGTGGCCGCTGGGGAAGCTGAGGCTGTTCACATGGACCAGGCTGTCATCGAACAGAGGCCGGGCGCGGCCGAAGAACAATTTCAGGCCATCGACCGCCAGCCGCTCGATGATCACCGCCAGCAGCAATATCGCCGCGCGCGATTGCCGGCGGCGGCGGATCAGCACGATCGCCCCGACGACCGCCACCCCAAGCGTCATCGGCGCGCTGCCGAGGTTGGTGAGGAACAAAACCGAATAGAGGATGGCCGGCGATTCGGCGCGGATCGCAGCGGCTGCGGCGGCTACCGTCGGGTCGATCGCCCCGCCAAGCTCGAAGCAGGCGAGGAACAGCAGGATGAGCGCCGCGGCCGCCGCCGGCCAGCGAAGCCGGGACAGGCTCAAT
>DAIPLM010000058.1:7019-9080 GCA_036769205.1 Sphingomicrobium sp. | reverse complement strand
TGGGCGAGGGATCGCCGGACGGGTGGTTGTGGACGATGATGATGGCGGTGGCGCCAAGCGCGATGGCGCGGCTGATGACTTCGCGGACGTGGACCGAGGCTTCGTCGACGCTGCCGCGCCACATGGCCTCGTTGGCGAGCAGCATGTTCTTCGCATTGAGGAATAGAACCCGCACTTCTTCGACGCTCGAATGCGCCATGGCCGCCTGGAGATAATCGCCGAGCGCGTCCCAGCTCGACAGGATCGGACGGCCCTCGACGCGGGTTTCGAGCAAGCGCAGCGCCGTTGCCTCGGCGATCTTGAGGGCGCCGATCGTCGCGTCGCTGAGGCCTTCGCGCCTGAGCGTGTCCGAATTGGCGTTGAGCAAGGGGCCGATGCCGCCGAACTGACCGATCAGCCGTCGCGCCAGCGGCTTGGTGTCGACCCTCGGAATCGACAAGGCGAGCAGATATTCGATCAATTCATGGTCAAGTAGTGCCTTCGGGCCGCCTTCGAACAGGCGCTGGCGCAGGCGCGCGCGATGGCCGGATGCTGGGCTCGGCTGGTCGGCCACGGAAAGTCCCTCCCGCATAACAGGCCCGAGCAGGTCGCAGGCTAGGAACAAGTCGCCGCACGTGCAACGGCGACTTCGTGCCGCTAACGGAACGGCGGCGGAAACGGGGGGTTTACTGGCCGATGGTCGAGCGGCGCGACGATATGGACGGCGAGCAGGCGCCCGAGGTCCGTGTCGTCCGGCAGCGGCGCTTTGGCGGCACCCTGAAGATCGTCCTGCTCGTCCTGCTCGGGCTGCTGGTGCTGGCCCTGGTCGCGGTCTGGCTCGCGCGGCGGCCGATCGCCGACAGCTTCATCCAGAACGAGCTTGAGCGCAAAGGCGTGACTGCGACTTACACGCTCGATCGCATCGGCCTGCACAATCAGCGCATCAGCAATCTCGTCCTCGGCGACCCCAAGAATCCCGATCTGGTCGCGCGCGCGGCGCTGATCCAGATGCGGATCCGGTGGAACGGGTCGGTCGAAGTCTATCGGATCGTCGCCCGCGGCGTGCGGCTCCACGGGACGCTGCTGAAGAGCGGCCGGGTGAGCTGGGGCCAGATCGACAAGTTGCTGCCGCCGCCGAGCGGCAAGCCGTTCCGCCTGCCCGAAATCGTGCTCGACATCGCCGATGCCCGCGTCCGGCTCGACACGCCTTACGGGCGATTGGGCTTCGCGATTATCGGTCGCGGCAATTTGACCGGCGGCTTCAAGGGCCGGCTGGCGCTCTCCGGGCCGCACCTCGACGTCGGCGCCTGCAGCCTCGACGCGCTGCACGGCAACGTCGCTTTGGCGGTGGTCGCCCGGCGGCCCAATGTGGCCGGACCGGTGACTGCGAGCGCGCTCAATTGCCCGGCGAGCCGGATGGCGATGGTGTCGCCGCGCCTCGACCTTAAGAGCAGCTTCAGCGAGGCGTTCGAGAGCTTCGATGGCAAGGGCAAGCTCGCCGTCGCCAGCTTCAGCGCCGGCGATAATGGCCTCGCCAATCTGGTCGCCAACATCGGCTTCAAGGGCACGCCGACCGACGCCATGGGCCGCTTCGACCTGGCGGCGCAGCGGGCGCGGCTGGCGGCCATCTATGCCGACCGCACCCGGCTCAAGGGCGCCTATCGGCTGCAGTCCGACAAGGGGACGCTGGCGGTGGTCGCCGACTATGGCGCCGACAGCGCCAGCCTGGCGGCGCCGATGATCGCCAGCCTGACCGGCCCGCTCGACTCCGCCTCGGGCACACCGCTGGGTCCGATCGCCAAGGCGATCGCGGCGGCGATCCGGCGCACGGCCGGCAATTTCGATGCGACCGGGCGCTTATCGCTGGTCAATTTCCGGGGCGGCGGCGGCGTGCGGATCGAGACCGCCGACGCGCGCGGGCCGAATGGGGCGCGGGTGCAAGTCGCCGGACGCGATGGGGTCAATTACTACTGGCCGTCGGGCCGGATCCGCATCGACAGCGACATTTCAATGGGCGGTGGCGGGCTGCCGCGCGCCGAGATTTCCCTGAGTCAGCCGCGCAACGGGGCACCGATGAGCGGC
>DAIPLM010000058.1:0-7009 GCA_036769205.1 Sphingomicrobium sp. | reverse complement strand
CGGCGGGGCGCGGGTGGCGCTGGCGCCGGTCATCTTCCGCGCCCAGCGCGACGGTTCGACCGAGGTCAGCACGACGGCTCTGCTCGACGGGCCCTTCTCGGGCGGCCGGGTGCAGGGCCTGCGCATCCCGATCAGCGGTCGGATCGGCGGCCCGGCCGGCGGCTTCGCTTTCGGCCGCGGCTGCATCGAGGCGCGCTTCCAGTCGCTGCAGGCAGGCTCGCTGCGCCTCGGCGCCACCCGGCTGCCGATCTGCCCGACTGGCCCCGCGATCCTCTACCAGCGCGCCGACGGCACGCTTGGCGTTGGCGCCGAGGCGCGCAACGTCCGCCTGGCCGGACGGATGGGACAGTCGCCGTTCCGGCTCAACGCCGCCACCGCTCGGCTGACCGCCAGCGACCGCTTCGCGCTGACCCGGATGGCGATGCAAATGGGCAACCCCCAGGCGCCAGTGAAGCTAACCGCCAGCAAACTCAATGGTCGCTTCCTGAAAGGCGGCGCCGGTGGCAACTTCAGCGGCGCCACCGCCATAATCGGCAACGTCCCGCTGCTGCTCAGCGATGCCACCGGCAAGTGGGATTATCGCGGCAGCGCGCTCGACATCCGGGGCGCGCTGACGGTGGCAGACCGCGGCGCCGACCCGCCGCGCTTCTATCCGCTCGCCAGCAACGACGTGCATTTCCGGCTGGCGAATGACCTGATCACCGCCACCGGAACGCTGAACCATCCGGCGAGCGGGACGCGGGTGACCGACGTCGCCATCACCCACCGCCTGTCGACTGGCAATGGCGAGGCAATCCTCGACGTCCCCGGAATCCGCTTCGGCGACGCTCTCCAGCCCGAGGAGCTGACCCGGCTGACGCAGGGCGTCATCGCCTTGGTCAACGGCGGACTGTCGGGGCAGGGGCGGATCTCCTGGAACGGCGGCGGCGCGGTGACCTCGACCGGCGACTTCACGATCGCCGACATGGATCTGGCGGCGCCGTTCGGACCGGTGGCCGGCATGAACGGCACCATCCATTTCACCGATTTGCTGGGGATGGAGACGGCGCCCGGCCAGACGCTGACGATGGAGAGCATCAACCCGGGCATTTTGGTGGAGAATGGTGTCGTCCGCTACCAGTTGCTGCCCGACCAACTGGTCAAGGTCGAGCGCGGCGAATGGCCGTTCATGGGCGGCCGCCTGATCCTCCACGAAACCATCCTCAACTTCGCCCGGCCGACCGACAAGAGGCTGACCTTCGAGGTGGTCGGGCTCGACGCCCATACCTTCGTCGCCAGCATGGGTTTCAAGGAACTGGACGCCACCGGCACCTTCGACGGCGTGCTGCCGATGGTGTTCGGCGAAAGCGGCGGCAGGATCGTCGGCGGGCGATTGGACGCGCGGCCCGGCGGCGGCTCGATCGCCTATAATGGCGTCGTCAACAAGGCGAATTTGGGGACGATGGGCAATATCGCCTTCGAGGCGCTGCGCGACCTCCGGTTCAAGTCGATGATCGTGCGGCTCGACGGAGAGCTCGCCGGCGAGTTCGCAACGCGGATGACGATCGACGGCGTCGCGCTCGGCCAGACCGGCACCCAGAAGTTCATCCGCTCGTTGCTTAAGCGCATCCCGCTCAAGCTTAATGTGACGATCATCGGCCCGTTCCGCGCCCTCATCGCCACCGCCAAGGCGTTCCGCGATCCGCGCCAGGTCATCGCCGATGTGCTGCCGGTACCGCTCGACGAAGTCCCCGGAATCGTCACCGAAGTGCGCCGCAAGGACGAGGAACAGAGCCAATCCCAGACCCCGGTCGAGGAGAATGTGACGACCAATCCGCCCCCCATTCCAACCCCCACCCAGTGAGAGAAGTGCCATGCCCATTGTGAACAGGAAACGAGCATCGCTGTTGGCGGCGGCCGCGCTGGCCACGCCGCTGGCGGGCTGCATCAGCCTCGCCGCGCCCGATAAGCCGATCGAGATCAATCTGAACGTCAAGATCGAGCAGGAAGTGCTGGTGAAGCTGGAGCGCGACGTTGAGCAATTGATGCGCCAGAACCCGCAGGACTTCCCCGCCCCGAAGACGCCGGGGACCCGGCAGTGAAAAGCCCGCTGCTTGTCGCGCTGCTGGCGATGTCGATGGCGGCGCCGGCCGTCGCGCAGGGCAATCCGACGATTAGCGCCGCCAAGCAGGCCGGGCAGGTCGGCGAGCGCTTCGACGGCTTCCTCGGTGTCGCCGCCGCCGCGCCGACGGCGGTCCGCCGCGAAGTCGACGCGGTCAACATCCGCCGCCGCGCCCATTATTACAATCTTGCCGCCAGCAAGAGCGTCCGCCCGCAGGATGTCGGCATCACCGCCGGCTGCCTGACTTTGGCCTCGGTCGATGTCGGCGAGGCCTATCTGCTGGCCGACAATGTCTGGCGCCGCCGCGGGCCCCGGCAGCCGGTGCCGGTGCCCACTTACTGTCGGCCCTGAACCTCGAAGCTGGGGCGATATTCGCCTTTCAGGCCGGTGAGCAGGTCGGGGGTGACGGCCAGCGCGATTTCATAGCTGCCCTCGACGTAGGGGCCGGCGACGTAGGGGGAGGCGACCAGCATCAGCGTTTCGAAACGGCCATCCTTGTCCGTGTCTGTGGGGAGGATGGCAATGTCGTCGAGGCCGGGACAATCGTCGAACATGCCGCCGCCGCCGACCGCCTGCCCACGTTTCTCCTCGCGAGCCTGATTGAGGGCGTCGCACCAGCGCTGGGTCAGCAGGCGGTCGCGGTTCGACGGGTCGGCGAAGAGGTCGGCCGGCTTGATCTCCCGCTTGGCCTGACGGTCCCACAGGAGGCCGGATGTGCCGCCATTGCCGTGGGCGCCGCCGGTATATTCCCAGGATTCGACTGCCAGGCTGAGCAGGCGCGGCGACTGGCCGGCGGTGGTGTAAGCCGTGGTCGACGCATAAGCGTGAAAAGGGAAGCCTTCCTTTTGACGGAAAGCACGGTCTTCCTGGGCGGAGTCGACCAATTGGGCCTTGACCTCGTCAAGATCGGTCCGGAACCGCCGCGCGAGCTCGGGCACGGCGGCGGCTTCGGCGGACCAGCCATAGTCGAATTCGATGAGGTCGGTCTTTTCCTCTTGGCTGAACGGCTCGGCGGTCGGGGCCGGCGCTGGCGCTGGCTTTGCCGGTTCGGCCGCTTCGGCGGCCGCCGATTCAGCGCCTGGCTGGCCACAGGCGGCGAGCGTCAACGAGGCGGCGAGAAATCCGCCATTGCGGGCGAAGCGAAGCAATCCAGCCATGGCATTGGATTGCCGCGTCGCGACGTTCCTCGCAATGGCGAACATTCGGCGGGAAACGAGGCTCACGCGCGCGGTTGACTAACCATCGGCCCCTTCATAAAGGGGCGGCGCCTTGGCGGGCTCGTGGCCGCCATGTTCCTTGCCATTCGCGCCCGCGCTCATTTCGAGGTGTGGCCGCGCATATCCGGAGTTGGGCACATGGCCGAAGACGAATCCAAACGGGAGCCGACCTCCCCCCAGGACGCGCGCCTGACGTCGCTCGACGAGCGGCTGAAGCGGGCGGAGCGGGTGGAAGACGAGCGCCGGCCGGGCGCGGATTCGCGGTTGCTGCGGCGCTCGGCGGGCAGCCAACTGGCGCAGAACCTGGTTGGCATGCCGTTCGGCGGCTTCGTCGTCGGCTTCCTGTTCGACCAGTGGTTCGGGACGGTGCCGTGGATCGCCTTGGCGTTGATGTTCATCGGCTTTGCCGGCGGCGTCCTGCAGCTGATGAAGGCAGGGAAACAGAGTCCGGACAAGGACGCAGGGAAGCAATAAGTGGCGGCTCAGACCAAAATCGACCCGATGCACCAGTTCCAGATCGACCCGATCGTGGGTCAGCTGGGCAATCCGTTCGCTTTCACCAACAGCGCCTTGTGGATGATGATCCTGTTGGCGCTGATCACCGGCTTCATGCTGCTCGGCATGCGCCGCCAGCTGGTCCCGAACCGTTGGCAGGTCGCCGCCGAGGGGCTGGTCGGCTTCGTCGACAATATGGTCGAGGCCAGCATCGGACCCAAAGGCCGCGCCTACATGCCGTGGGTCTTCACCGCCTTCATCTTCATCCTGTTCGCCAATTTCGTCGGCACCATGCCGTTCGCGCTGACCGGAGTGCACCCGTTCACGGTCACCAGCCAGTTCACCGTCACCGGGGCGATGTCTCTGATCAGCTTCCTGATCGTGCTCGGCGTCGGCTTCTGGAAGCACGGGCTGCACTTCTTTTCGCTGTTCGTGCCCAAGGACACGCCGTTCCTGCTCAAGGTGATGATCACGCCGGTCGAGTTCATCAGCTTCGCGGTGCGGCCGTTCAGCCTTGGACTGAGGCCCTTCATCGCCATGTTCGCTGGGCATATCCTGCTCGACGTGTTCGGCAATTTCGTCGTCCAGGGCATCAACTCGCAGACCGCCATGGGCTATGGCGTGTCGGCTCTGTCCTTCTTCTTCGTCGCCTTCATCAACGCTCTGGAGCTGCTGGTCGGGGCGATCCAGGCCTATGTCTTCGCCTTGCTGACGGCGCTCTACATCAACGACGCGGTCAACCTTCACTAACCTTAATCGTCATTTCTCAAGGAGCACATCAATGGAACTCGCATCCGCACAGGTCATCGGCGCCGGTCTCGCCGCCATCGGAGTTGGCGCCGCGGCGCTTGGCGTCGGCGTCGTCTTCGGCTCGTTCCTCACCGGCGCGCTGAGGAACCCGGCGGCCGCCGACGGCCAGCAAGGCCGGCTGTTCATCGGCTTCGCCGCCGCCGAGCTGCTCGGCCTGATGGCGTTCGCGGTGGCGATGATCATCCTCTACGCGCGTTAATCGGAGCGGCGGGGCCAGCCCCGCCGCAACGAGAGGAACCCATGCCTCAGCTTTCCCAGCTTTCGGACGTCATCCTGTCGCAGCTGTTCTGGCTCGCGATCACGCTTGGCTTCATCTATTTCGTCATTGGCCGGTCGATGGTGCCGCGCATCCAGTCGACCGTCGACCAACGCGACCGGCAGATCGCCGACGACCTTGCGGCGGCCGAGCTGGCCAAGGCCAAGGCCGACGAGACCGAGGAAGCCTATCGTCAGCGGATGGACGCCAGCCGCGCCGAGGCGATGAAGCTCTCGGCCGCCGCCAAGCAGGAAGCGGCGCGCAAGGTCGAGAAACTAACCGGCAAGGCGGATGCCGCCAATGCCGCCAGGCTGGAAAAGGCCGAGGCGAAGATCCGGGCGGCGAGCGACGCGGCGCGGGCCGAAATCGCGGCGGCGGCGGCCGAAATGGCGCAGGACGTCGTCGCCAAGGTCGCCGGCCTCAAGGTCGGCAAGGACGAGGCCCGACAGGCGGTGGAGGCGGCGCATGGCTGAGGCCGTCCACACCACCGCCGGCACCGAGGTTCCCGCCGAGCATCAGGAGGCGGCGGTCCTCGGGTTCATGACCCCCGGCTTCTTCGTCGCTTTGGCGATGCTGGTCGTGTTTATCATCATGATCTGGCAGAAAGTGCCAGCGATGGTCGCCAGGACGCTCGACGACAAGATCGCGGCGATCCGCGCCCAACTCGACGAGGCCAAGGCGCTGCGCGAGGAGGCCGAGGCGCTGCGCAAGGAATATGAGAAGAAGGCCAAGTCGGCGGACAAGGAAGCCGCGGCGATGATCGAGCGCGCGCACGGCGAGGCCGCCGGCATCGTCGCCCAGGCCGACGCCGACGCCAAGGCCTTGATCGAGCGCCGGACGCGCATGGCCGAGCACAAGATCGCCGCCGAGGAGCGCGCGGCCATCGAAGGCCTGCGCGCCGCGGCTGCCAGTGCCGCGACCAATGCCGCGGAGAAACTCATTGCCGAGCGACACGATGCTTCAGCGGATGCGAAGCTGGTGGACCAGGCGATCGCCGGGCTGGGCAAACCATAATCCGCTCATCCTGAGGAGCCATTTCGATGCCCCCAGCTTGCGCCGGGTTACTCAGTCCCTCCTCAGGATGAGCGGGGTCATCTACCCTATCCCTGGTGCTCGCCGCCCAATTGACTAACGCCTTCCAGCGCCTTTTGGGCGGGCTCGCCGGCGGTTTCGCGGGCCAGGTCGCCGAGACTGACGATGCCGATCAATTTCTCATTGGCGTCGAGGACGGGCAGGCGGCGCACCTGCTCCTGGCTCATCCGGCGGGCGACGTCATCGACATTGTCCTCGGCGCGGGCGCAGACGATGCCGTCGCTCATCAGGTCGCGCACCGGCGTGTCGGGCCCGCGGCCCTCGGCGACGCCGCGGACGGCGATATCGCGGTCGGTGATCATGCCGATCACCCGCTCGCCTTCGCACACCGGAATCGAGCCGGCTTCGGCGCGGAGCATGAACGCGGCCGCTTCGCGCGCGGTCTGGTCGGCGCTGATCGTCTGGACGTCGGTCGTCATCACTTCGCTGATCTTCATGTGTCGGCCCTCCTTTTCGTTCGCGGCGTCAACGAACGGTGACAGGGCAAGTTGCCGGACTAGGGCATGTTTTCGGTCAGCAGGTCGTAGGTGGCGACCATTTCGTCCTTCTGGTTGAAAATCTCGACCGCCCAGCGGACGACGCCGGTCTCCTCGCTCTTCAGCGATTTCGAGCGGACGGTCAGCTCGACCCGCATCGAATCGCCTGGATAGAGCGGGGTCAGGAACTTCAAATTCTCAAGGCCCGTGTTGGCCAGGACAGGGCCGGGGTCGGGATCGACGAACAGGCCGGCGGCGAAGCTCAGGATCAAATAGCCGTGGGCGACCCTCCCTTCGAAGATCGGCGAGGCCTTGGCCGCCTCCTCGTCCATGTGGGCGTAGAAATTATCGCCGGTGAACCCGGCGAAATGCTCGATGTCCTCAATTGTGACGGTGCGGCTGGCGGTCTTGAGCGTGTCGCCGATGTGAAGCTCGCTCATCCGCTTCCTGAACGGGTGGCCGTCGACGAACCGCTTCGGCGCCCCGGGAATATATTGCTCGCTGATGGCGGCGATCATCGCCGGCGTCGACTGGAGCGCGGTGCGCTGCATGTAATGCTTGA
>DAIPLM010000057.1:0-9125 GCA_036769205.1 Sphingomicrobium sp. | reverse complement strand
CCGCGCCCGCGAGCGCAGCGTCTTCGGCCTCTACCAGGTGATCTCGCAGGGCCTCGAAGGGACGGCGATGCAGAGCTTCGCGGCGCTGCCCGACGAGGACCGCTGGGCCCTGGCCTTACACGCCGGCGGCATCGCCTGGCCGGATGTCGAGGCAGGCCGCCGCCTGTGGGCCGCCGACCCGACCCTCCGTGCGCTGGTCCCCAACATGGCGGCGCTGGTCGCCCTCACCCCCGCCGCCCTCGAGCAACGGATCGGCAAGGACAAGGCCGACGCCGTCATCGCCTTCCTGCGCGCCAACCCGCAGGCCGTGGCCGCCGCCGAGCCCGGCTCGCTCAGCCTCGCTCGTTCGAAGCTTCACGAGAGCCTCGCCGCCTATGCCGCCGGCAACCGCGACCAGGCCGGCGATCTGGCGCTTTCCGCCTATCTCGACGGCTTCGAGCCGGTCGAGGCGGTGCTCGCCACCCGTGACGGCAGCCTGATGGCCGAGGTCGAGAAAGCCATGGCCGGCTTCCGCACCGACATCAGCCGGGGCGTGCCGGTGGCCGCCCTGCAAGGCAGGCTGGCTACCACCGAACTATTGCTCGACCAGGCCGAGACCGCTCTGGCGCCCGAGGCGGCGACCGACATCTCGACCTTCCTCGGCGCCTTCACCATCCTGCTGCGCGAGGGGCTGGAGGCGTTGCTGGTGGTGATCGCCATGATCGCTTTCCTGCGCAAGGCCGAGCGCGACGAGGCGCTGCCTTACGTCCACGGCGGCTGGGTCGCGGCCTTGACCGCCGGCGCCGCCACCTGGGCGGTGGCGACCTATGCGATCGGCATCAGTGGGGCGAGCCGCGAGCTGACCGAGGGCTTCGGTTCCTTGCTCGCCGCCGTCATCCTGCTGTCGGTCGGCATCTGGATGCACGGCAAGAGCCAGGCCGAGGAATGGCGCCGCTATATCCGCGAAAGGATGCAGGGCGCGCTGTCGAAGGGCTCGGCCTGGTTCCTGTTCGGCCTCGCCTTCATCGTCGTCTATCGCGAAGTGTTCGAGACCATCTTGTTTTACGCGGCTCTGTGGACCCCCGACAATGGCACCACCATCCTCGCCGGCGCCTTGTCGGCGGTGGCGCTGCTTGGTTTGATCGCCTGGGCGATGCTGCGTTTCAGCAAGACGCTGCCGATCACCGAATTCTTTAAATACAGCGCCATCCTCATCGCGGTTTTGACCGTCGTTCTCGCCGGCAAGGGCATCGGCGCCCTGCAGGAGGCCGGCATCGTCCCGGTGACCCCGCTCGCCGGCGTCCCGCGGATCACCGTCCTCGGCCTGTTCCCGACGCTGGAGGCGGTCGGCGCCCAGGCGCTCGCCTTGGCCGCCATCCTGCTCGGCTTTCGCTCGGCCAAGCGGCGGCCGGCGCACCCGCTGCCGGCCGAATAAGCAGGCTTTGGCCAAGTCACTTGGAATCCCCGCCCGCGCGTCCTAACGCTCGGCGGAACGGCAAGATAAGGAGCGTGCCATGGCGGGCAGCATCAACAAGGTGATCCTGGTCGGCAATCTCGGCAAGGACCCGGAGTCGCGCACCTTCCAGAACGGCGGCAAGGTGGTCAGTTTCTCGGTCGCCACGTCGGAGAACTGGAAAGATAAGTCGAGCGGCGAGCGCAAGGAAAAGACCGAGTGGCACAATGTCTCGATCTTCAACGAGGGGCTCGCGCGCGTCGCCGAGCAATATTTGAAGAAAGGGTCGAAGGTCTATCTCGAAGGCCAGCTCGAAACCCGCAAGTGGCAGGACCAATCGGGCAATGACCGTTACTCGACCGACGTCGTGCTGCGGAACTTCAACAGCGCCATGGTCCTGCTCGACAGTCGTGACGGCGGCGGCTCGCGGAGTAGCTTCAACGAAGATTTCGGCGGCGGCGAGGCCGGCGGCTTCGGCGGCGGCTCGTCGCGCCCGCAATCGCGCCCGCAACCGGCGGCGTTCGACACCGACCTCGATGACGATGTGCCATTTTGACCTGTCCGGGGAACAGTTCGAAATGGCATATCCGTTCTAAGGCAATCCCATGCGCCGCCCCACGCTGATCGCCGTCGCCACCATCTTCTGCCTGGCTTCCGCGCCGGCCTGGGCGAGCAAGGTCTACATGAGCCTGATGGGCGAGCCGTTCTGGACCAATGATGCCGGCGAGGCACCGTTCGACCAATGGTGGAAGCTGGCCGACGAGGACGGCGACGGCGCCATCTCCAGGCGCGAGTTCCGCACCGACGCCGAAGCCTTCTTCGCCAGCCTCGACACGACGCATGACAAGATCATCGATGCCGACGAAATGGCCGTCTATGAGCAGTCGGCGCCGGGACGGACTCGGGCGGCGGGCGGCGGCGCCGAGCAGGCGTCGAGTAGCCGGCCCAAGCCGAAATCCTCGGCTCCCGTAGAGGAAGGGCAAGTCGCGATTGTGTCGAGCGGCAACGTCCCGTCCGCTACCCGCATCCACCCCGGCGGCGGGGCGATCGACTTCTCCTCGGTGCCGCAGCCGGTGGCGATGGCCGACCGCAACATCGACCGGCGAGTGACGCTCGACGAGTTCATCGACACCGCCGACCGGCGATTCGCCAATTATGACGTCGACCAGGACGGACGGCTGAGTCGCAAAGAGCTCCGTTAGGCTGCACTCCGGCGAGACCCGTCCGCCCGCGACAGCGCTGGCGCCATCCAACTTCGGCCGGCCCGCACAATGGCTGGGACCCCTAATCCAGGTAACGAACTTTTGCGTCAGGTGAGACGTATCCCCTTAACAATACGCGAAAAAGGCTGTATTCGAGCAAGGCTGGGGGGCAAAGGGGAACAGGTCATGCGTTCCACAGTTCGACAGCTTGCCGCCGCCCTCGCCGCTTTCGCCTTGTGCGCCAGCCCCGTCATGGCTGGCGCGGCGACACCCAACAAAATCCAGCCGGTCAGCCCGCTCATCGCCGTCAGCGTCTATGGGACGCAGGCGTCCGTGCAGACGGTTTGCGCGCAGGGATCAGCCGCCGCGGTTGCCGCCGCTCAAGGCCAGCCGGGTTGTATTTTGCCGGCCACCGATGGTCCGCCGCCGATCGTCGAGGGTCTCGCACCGCCGCCGCTGACAGGAAATTTCGGCGTCAACTGGCTCCTGGCGGGATTGGGCGCTTTGTTCCTGATTGGCGGGCTGTCGACGCTGTTCAATGACGATGATGATGACGGAGCGCCGGTCAGCGCGGGTTGATCGTCGTCGATTCCTTCCGGGCAAGCGGATCAATCCAGCGCGAAGAGCTCGACCGGCCCAGCGACACCCTTTAGTGTGAACGATCCCACCGAGCGCGCGTCGACGCCCGCCAGCTCGACGAACTCGCGGCTGCACAAGGCGGCGGCGCCTAGCGGTCCGCACTGGGATTCGATGCGCGAGGCAATGTTGACCGTGCGGCCGATGACGGTGAAGTCAAGCCGCTCGCCGCCGCCGATATTGCCATAGCTGGTGGTGCCGACATGCAGGCCGACGCCATGGGCCAGCGCGGGGTGGCCGCTTGCCGACGCGGCTTGGTTGAGGGTTGCCAGCCGCTGCGTCGAATCCTTGAGGGCGCGCGCGGCGGCCAGGCATGCTTCGCGAGCGCCAAGCTCGGCGGACACCGGGAAGATCGCCAGCACTGCGTCACCGATATATTTGAGGACTTCGCCGCCGGCGTCGTGGACGGCGCCGACGACGACCTCGAAATAATCGTTGAGCCGTTCGACCAGCTGCTCAGGGGGCAAGTCCTCGCCCGTCGCTGTGAAATTGCGCAGGTCGGAAAACCAGACGGCGGCTTCAATCGAGACGACCTCGCCGCGGTGGATCATGCCGGCGCACACCCTTTGCCCGGGGTCGCGGCCGAGATAGGCATTGGCGAGAGTGGTCTTGATGTCGGCTTCGATGACCGTGTTGAGCAGCAAAGCCAGCAGGCGCAGGCTTTCCTTGAGCTCGCCGACTCCTTGGTCGCCGAAGCCGCCCGGCCGGTCGGTCGCCAGGCCGATGCTCTGCCGCAAGCCCGAATAATTCTGCAAATTGGCGCCGTAATAGTCGCTGCAGCCGAGCGCCGCGAGATCCTCGAAGACCGGAAACCGCTGGGGCTCGCCGGGGCCGCGGATGGCTTCGTGAAGCTCGCCTTGCTGCTCGATGACGAAGAACGGCGACACCTTGAATTGCGGGTTTTGGGGCGCCCCGGCGTTGAAATAGATTTCGTCGATGAGGGAGTCGCCAAAGGCATATTGGCGCCGCGCGACGACCACGGCGGGGTTGATCGCGCCGGGGTCGGTCGCGCGGTCGAACCAGACGTGGCGCGTGTTGTGCATCAAAGGGTGGATGGTGGCGGTCGTCATGTTGCAACGGCGGATGGCGAAGCCGTGCCGGGACAGGAAACCGCAATAGCTGTCGAGGAGCCGTGGGATCGATCGGCAAGCGGTCGCGTGGTCGGTCGCCCAATCCAGCAAGGCGCTCCGGAACGTCACTCCCCGGCTTTCCCCTTCCATTTCGCCAGCGCCGCGAACGGGCCGGCCTGCTCCTCGCTGAGCACACCCGCCGCTTGCAGCGCCGCATCGGCATTGGGCCCGCGCGGGTAGGGGTCGAGCGACAGCATCAAGGAGTCGGCGATGGCGGCGCCGAGCTCGATGCCGGCGCCGTCGTGGAAGACCACGTCCAGCTCCTTGGGGTCGAGCTCGACTTCGTCGTCGGGCTTGCCGCTCGGTTCGGGCACGAACCTGAGTTCGAACGCCTCGTCGACCCGCGCGGGCAGCGTCTCGCCGCTGGCCACGCAGCTTTGCGTCAGCGCCGCCTTGATCCGTCCGGTCGCGCGAACTTCGCCGCCGTTGCGCTCGAGCACCACATGGGCCTCAAGCCGGTCGATCGACATCAGGCCGAGCCGTTTGGCGATGGCGGCGCGCTCGGTTTCGTCGGCGACCAGGTCGATTCGCTCGCCGTCGCGGATCTGGTCCAGCACCAGGCGATGGCTGAAATCCTCGCTCATGCGATCCGGCCGGCAATGATGTGAGCGTCGTCGGCCCGCTGCAGCCGTTCCCACCAGGCCTTGGTCGCGGCGATGCCGGCATCGGCCGCCGCGTCCGCCGGCGGGGAGTCGCGATAGAGGCTGCCGAGTGCCACTTCCACCCACGGTTCAACCGACGCCACCGCCAGCCGCCAGCGGTCGACCTTCCCGGCCAGCGCCCCGACCAGCATCCGTACCTGCTTGCCGAGTGACGGGTCGCCGAATCCGGCCTGGCGCATCTGCGCGTCCATGTCGGTGATATAGGCTTCGGTCAGCCGCGGTCCCATCGCTTGCGCGCCGCCGCCGCCGCGCTCGAGCCTTATGTCGGCTAGCGCCAGCAAGCTGGTCAGCACGGCGAACCGCCCGTCCATCGTGTCCGGCACTTGCGCTTCACGATACCAGTCGGGCCGCCGGGCTTCGGCGACGATGGCGGCATAGAGCGCGGCGGGGTCGGGGAGGGGTTTGGGCTTGAGGAACGGCAGGCGCATTCAGCTTCCTTTAAGTGGCGGGTATCTTCAAGCGGCCGGCTTCTTCGCTTGCGCGAGTAGCGGCGCTCCGCATATTGAGGCCGCTTCGCGCGAGCGCAAGCGGCGGAAGCTTGAGGAGTTTCGACAGTTGATGATGTTCAGGTTGGCCAGCATGGCCGCGGCAATTGCCGGCGTTGCTTTGCTTTCGGGGTGCTCCAGCATCGGCATCAAGGAACATCGCGGCTATGTCCTCGACAAGGAATTGGCCTCGACCGTTCAGGTTGGCGTCGACAATAAGGACTCGGTCGCCAAGACGTTGGGCCGGCCCAGCTTCACCGGCCAGTTCGACGCCAACGACTGGTATTATGTCGCCCGCGACACCCGCACCGTCGCCTTCCGTAGCCAGAAGGTGCTGGACCAGGACGTGCTCCACGTCCGCTTCGACGCCGCCGGCAATGTTGCTTCGGTCAACTCGACCGGCAAGGAATTGATCGCCAACATCGACCCGGTCGACGACAAAACCCCGACGCTCGGCCGCGACCGCAGCTTCTTCGACGAGGTGTTCGGCAATATCGGCGTCTTGAACCAGGGCGCGCTCGGCCAACAACAACCGCCCGGCCAGTAGGGTTTTGCTTAGGTCGCGATTGCCCTAAGCCCGCCGCATGACCGCGACCCCTGCCGGCATGAGCTATGCCGATTATCTGCACCTCGACGAATTGCTGTCCGCGCAACACCCGCTGTCAGAGCTGCACGACGAGATGCTGTTCATCATCATCCACCATTCCAAGGAATTGTGGCTGAAGCAGATGCTGCACGAGGTCGGCTTCGCTTGCGCTTTGGTGCGCGAAGGCAAGTTCGCCGAAGCCTATAAGGCGTTGTCGCGAGTCAGCCGCATCCAGTCGGTGATGACTCTGTCGTGGGACGTGCTGGCGACCCTGACGCCGGTTGATTATTCGGCCTTCCGCGATGTCCTGGGCACCTCGTCGGGCTTCCAGTCGGCGCAGTTCCGCGAGCTCGAATATCGCCTCGGCATCAAGGATCCGAAATATCTCGAATATTACGAAGGCGGCGGCGCCGGCCATGCGCGGCTGGTCAAGGCGCTGGCGGAGCCGAGCCTGTGGGACGAGGCCAATGCCGCGCTGGAGCGGGCCGGCGCCGGCTCCTGGCTCGCCGTCTATCAGGACGCCGAGCGCTGGTTCGAGCTGTACCAGCTGGCCGAGAAATTGGTCGACATCGACGACGCTCTCGCCGCCTGGCGCCATAAGCATGTGCTGACGGTCGAGCGGATCATCGGCATGAAGCGCGGCACCGGCGGCTCGGCCGGCGCCGCTTATCTGCGCTCGACGCTCGACAAGCGCGCTTTCCCCGAATTGTGGTCGCTGAGGACCGAGCTTTGAGCTTCAAGCGGCTGTTCGCACGGTCGCTGAACGCCGCCCCCGACCGCCTGCACTTCGCCGCCCACAGCCATCATCTCTGGCCAGACGCCAGCTTTGACGGCCATGCCCAGTGCTGGCTCGACGCCGCCGCTTTCGCCGACCGCAAGTGGGACAAAGTGATGGGCGAGGTCTGGCCTGAGGCGCAGGGCCATGTCGCCGCCGAACTCGGGGTTTCGGCCGACCGCATCGTCTTCGCCTCGAACACCCATGATTTCCTCGTCCGTCTGTTCGCCTCGGCGCCGCGCCGCGCCGGCGGCCCGCTGCGGGTACTGACCAGCGACGGCGAGTTCCACAGCGCCCGGCGCCAGCTGGCCCGGCTTGAGGAGGAGGGGCTGGCGCTGGTCACCCGCGTCGCCGCCGAGCCATTCGCCAGCTTCTCCACGCGCTTGCTCGAAGCGGCGGGGGCCGGCGAGCAGGACCTGATCCTGGTCAGCCAGGTTTTGTTTGGCAGCGGCCGGATATTCGATCGGCTAGCGGACCTTGCCGCCCTCGGCGACCCGACCGGGCCGTGGATCGTCATCGACGGCTACCACGCCTTCATGGCGCTCGACCGGCCGTTCCCCACGGAAGCGGCTGACTCGGCCTTCTATCTCGGCGGCGGCTACAAATATGCGATGGCGGGCGAGGGCATGGCGTTCATGCACTGCCCGCCCGGCTTCGGGCCGCGGCCGTTGATCACCGGCTGGTTCGCCGAGTTCGGCGAGCTGACGGCGCCGCCGGGCAGCTCGGTCGGCTATACCAGTGACGCCATGCGTTTCATGGGCGCCACCTTCGACCCGTCGGCGCTCTACCGGTTCAACTCTATCCAGCGGATGCTGCGCGACGAGGAACTGACCACCGCCGCCATCAGCGCCCATGTCGCCGGGTTGCAGGAGCAACTGCTGGCCGCGCTCAAGGGCACGGCTTTGGCCGAGGCCGATCTCCTCAACCCGCTCGACGGCCGCCCCCACGCCCGCTTCCTCGCCTTCCGCAGCCCGCAGGCCGTCGAATGGAACGCAGCGCTGATGGCCAGCAATTGCATCACCGACGTCCGCGGTGACGTGCTTCGCCTCGGGCTCGGCCTCTATCATGACGAGGCCGACATCGCCGCCTTCGCCGACCTGGCGCGGGGCCTGTCCTAGCGGCCGAGGCCGCGGGTGATGAGGTCGTTAGCGATCGCCGCCACCCGCTCGGGGTCTTCTTGGCCCCAGACCGCGAAGCGCAGCCCCAGGAAGACGTTCATCCCCATTGCCGCCCACGCCTGGACTTCGCGCTCCAAGTCGTCGCCAGGGCGCAGCTCGCCCTTGCCGGCGCCGGCCCGCAGCCGCTCGATGATTCGCGCCGCGACGGTTTCGTAATGGCGGCGGTAGGCGTCGGGGGCGACGAACTCGGACTCGTCGATGATCCGATACACTTCCTTGTTGCGCGCGGCGAAATCGAGATAGGCGGCCAGCGCCCGTCGCTCCGCGTCCATCGCGTTCGTCCCCTCCGACAGCGCCGGCGCGACTTCCTCGCGGACCCGCGCCGACATGTCCTCGACCAAGGCCGCGAACAGGGCCTCCTTGCTGTCGAAATAGGTGTAAAAGGTGCCCAACGCGACATGGGCGCGGCCGGTGATCGAGACGATCGAGCTTTCCGAAAAGCCGCGTTCCCCGAACTCGGCCAGCGCCGCGTCGAGGATCTTGCGCATGGTCCGCTCGCCGCGCGGCGTCCGCGGCGCCTTGCCCGCCGCCGCGGGAATGTCCGGCTCGACCGATTGTTGCCCCATTGCCGCTGCCCTCCCCCGATTTCACGAACCAAGTTGAAACTCGGTTCAACTTTCATTATGCCACCTGCGAAACAGGACGCAAGCCGAAGAAATTTCTGGCGAAGCGGCCGTTCGAGGAGGGGATTATCATGCGCAGGACCAATTTCGCTCGCGCCATCTTGTTGGGCTCGGCCGCCACCATCGCTTTCGCCGCACCCGGCCAGGCGCAGACCGCCGAAGAGACAACGAGCCAAGCCGCCGATCAGCCGCCGGCGCCCGAGGCCACCGCCGCCGCCAACGACGAAGGCGGCGACACGGCCGGCGAGAACATCACCGTCACCGCCCGGCGCACGGAAGAGCGGCTCCAAGACGTGCCTGCCGCGGTTTCGGCCTTCAATGAGCGGGCACTGGATCGCCTCCAGGCCATTGATCCGACCGGCCTGCAAGGCGCGGTTCCCAACCTCAACATCGTCCAGGGCCGCGGCTCGTCCAAT
>DAIPLM010000056.1:0-9156 GCA_036769205.1 Sphingomicrobium sp. | reverse complement strand
CGGCTTGACGCGCTGGCGCCTTCGGGCCACGCCGTGCACGTCCATTTGACCATGACCGATGACCATCCCTGGGCGCAGGCCTTCGTCGTCCTTGAAGCCCGCAAGCTGGAGCCCTGAGTGAGCGAAGAGACCGCCGCCGTCCCCGAAACCGCGCCGCCTGAGGCCCGGAAGGAATCCGCCGTCTGGCGGGAGGTCAAGGGCCTGTTCTGGGTGCTGCTGGCGGTGCTCGCCTTCCACAGCTTCATCGCCAAGCCGTTCTACATCCCGTCGGAATCGATGATGCCCGTGCTGCTCAAGGGCGACCGGCTGGTGGTCAGCAAATATCCCTATGGCTGGTCGTGGGTGTCCCCGAGCTTCCACGTCCTGCCGCATTGGGACGGCCGGCTGCTCGGCAAGATGCCGCGGCGCGGCGACATTGTCATCGTCACCCCGCCCGGCCAGAGCGACGATTATATCAAGCGCGTCATCGGCCTGCCTGGCGACACGGTCGAGGTCCGCGACGGCCGCCTGATCCTCAACGGCAAGCCGGTGCGCTCCGAGGTCCAGCCGCCGGCGATGGTCCCGGTTGACGCCAATGCCCCCTGCGGGATCGAGTTCGCCGGCAACCAGGTGATGACCGACGACGGCAAGTCCTATTGCCGCCTGCCGATCGTCCGCGAAACCCTGCCCAATGGCCCGAGCTACGACACCATCGACCTCGGCCCCAGCCAGGGCGACGATTTCGGGCCGATCGCAATTCCCGCCGGCCATCTGTTCCTGATGGGCGATAACCGCGATCGCAGCGCCGACAGTCGCTTCGCCCTCGGCCCACCCGAGAACGGGCTCGGCGGGCCGGTGCCGTGGGAGAATATCGGCGGCCGCGCCGAGTTCATTACCTTCTCGCTGGACGGCACCACCGAGCTGCTCAATCCATTGAGCTGGTTCCGCGCTTTGCGCGGCGGCCGCGCCGGCGATTCGCTGCGCGGATCGACTGAGAGCGAGGACAAGGGCCGCTGATGGCGCGGCGGCCGGCACGCAAGGCGAAAGCCGCACCGGCCGTCGAAATCCATATCGAGGAGCCGGGCCCGACCGAGATCAACGATCCCCTGATCCGCCGCGAGTTCGCCCGCGCCGCGGTCTGGCTGGGCATGGCGCTGGCGATCGCCGGCATCATCTTCCTCGCCCAGCCATTGCTGCTGATCGTCGGCGGGCTAGTGTTCTCGGTGGTGCTCGACGGCGGCGCGCGGCTGCTTGGCCGGGTGCTGCCGATCCATCGCGGCTGGCGGCTGCTGATCGTCACCCTCGCCGGCTTCGGCTTCATCGGCTGGGTGTTCTGGTTCGCCGGCACCACCTTCATTGCCCAGTTCGAAGTGCTGCGCGCGGTCGTCACCGCCCAGTTCCACTCTTTGGTTGGCTGGGCGGAGCGGATCGGGCTGATGCACATCGGCAGCGCCGCCAATTTCGGCGACCAATTGCTGGGCTCGGCGGGGAGGCTGACCAGCGCCGTCGGCAGCGCGCTTGGCGCGCTCGCCAGCGGGCTGATGATCCTGGTCATCGGCATTTTCATCGCCATGGAGCCGCGGCTCTACGACCGCGGCCTCGCCTGGATGTTGCCGGTGCGGCACCGCACCCGCTTCTATTTGATCACCAACCGGGTCGGGTACACCCTGCGGCGGCTGATGTTCGGCCGCATCGTCGGCATGATCTTCGAAGGCGTCTTCACCTGGCTGATGCTGGCCTATGTCGGCCAGTTGTTTGGCTTCGGCGCGGTGCCGATGGCGGCCTTGCTCGGCCTCATCACCGGCGTCCTCGCCTTCCTGCCCAACATCGGCGCCCCGATTTCCGGCGTGCTGATGGTCGCGGTCGGCTTTTCCGCCGGCCCATCGGAGGGGCTGTGGGCGATCTTCGTCTATTTCTTCGTGCAGAACATCGACGGCTATTTCGTCGTGCCCTACATCGCCCGGCGGACGGTCGACTTGCCGCCGGCCCTGGTGCTGGCCGCGCAGCTGATCTTCGGCGCCTTGTTCGGCATTCTCGGGCTACTGCTTGCCGATCCGATCGTCGCCACCATCAAGGTGACGCTGCAGGAGTTGAGCCGGAGCCGACAAACGGCGAAGCACTCGAAAGCGGCCGAGGCTCAGAGCCCCGGCTGACCGCCGCCGGCGCCCTGGGCGCCGCGCATGATGGCTTCCATCGGCGCCACTTCGAGCACATGGACGGTGAAATGCAGGTCGGCGTTGGGCGGGATCGGGCTGCCGGCCGGCGGCGTCGCACCATAGCCGAGTTCCGACGGCAGGGTGAATTCGTAGCGGCCGCCCTTCTGCATTTTCTGCAGTGCCTGGGAGAAGCCGGGGACGACGCCGCTGACCGGAAAGAAGGCCGGGCCGCGCCCGGCGCTGGTGTCGAACACGGTGCCGTCGTCGAGGCGGCCTTCATATTCGATGAGGACGCCATCATCCTTGGTGATCACCGGCCCCTGGCCGGCGGCGACGGTCTTGACCCGGACCGCGGCGCTGTGGCCGGCGCCAGCCCAGGCCAACAGCAATCCGGCGCCGATCAGCAGCAGGATGCCAAGCCATAATTTGGCGAGGGAGCCGCGCTTGAGGGGCTGGAGCGGAACCTGGCTGACGGACACGGACGTCCCCTCGGTCGAAGGAAGAGGCGAATCGGGCGTCATTGGCGCCCGGAGTTTGCTTAGCGGGCGGTGCCTTCGCGCTCGGCGCGCTTGCGCTCGAGCTTGCGGGCGCGGCGAATCGCGGCGGCGCGCTCGCGGGCCCGCTTTTCCGACGGCTTTTCATAGTGACGGCGAAGCTTCATCTCGCGATAGACGCCCTCGCGCTGCAATTTCTTCTTCAGTGCGCGCAGCGCCTGGTCGACATTATTGTCGCGAACGATGATTTGCATAAAAGCCGTTCAACTCCCTTGGCCGGTCTCGTTCCGGCAAAATCCGCAGCCGCTTCGGAACCAGGGTCCGGCGAAAACCGCGCAAAAAAATTATTCGCCGCGAAGCCATTCCCCGCGGCGGTGGCGTGCCCCCTACCAGCGGAGGCCCCCGTTTTCAAGGGGCCGCGCCACTGAGGGCTATGAACCGCTGCCAAGGACGGTCCTGTCTCTCGCCGAGCCGGGAGATCAACACATCAACGGGATTCAATACGGACCAAGGGTTCGGCCGACTCGTGCGCATCAGCCCAGCGAGCGCGGCGGCCCAGGCGCGGATTGAGGAACAGCAAAGGCAGTTTCACGAACAAAAGCTCCGAATGGATGAAGCTGTCGACGGCGCGCTCCCACCATTTCGGCTCCCGCATGCCGTTCGCCTTCAGCCAGGCGTCATAGGGCGCCCAGTGGCTCGGTTCGTCCTGATGGATGACCTGGAAGATTTTGATGAGGCCGCGGTCGTGGCGGACGAGCGGGTGCTTGAGCAAGATTTCGACCTGGCGGAACCCGCGCTGCTCGGTCAGCGAAATGACGCGGCATAATTTTTCGAACTGCCGGTCGTCGTCGATCACCGCCCGGGTGTCGAGCCGGTCGATGGTCGAGCGGAACATGATCTCGACGAAGCGGTCGATATGGCCGCAGGTACGGTCGACCAGAAGCGGCATCTGGCCGCGCTTCTCGTACCAGCGGCGGAACATCAGGTAATGCTTGCGCTCGTCGGCCCGGTGCTGGGCGACGGCGGCAATGAATGCCGTGTCGTCGGGCGAGCGGGCGCGGACCGCCTCCAGCACGCGGTCGAGCGCGGTGTAGCCGCGATGCTCGTTGTAAATGTAGATCGAGCCCAAAAGGTCGAGATAGCGTTCGCGGAAGCGGTTGAGCATCACGGCCTCCCCATCAGAAGCAGCATCAACGCCCCGCCGATGCCCTATCGCGTCGGCCCGGACTTCGCAAATTCTTCGACAAGGCAGTCACGCACCGGCCGGGACAAGGCCCAGACGGCGATCATGCCGGCGGTGCCGGCAAGGCCATCGGCGGCATAATGCCAGCCAAGCTGCACCGAGCCGATCCAGATGAAGACGACATAGACCAAGGCGAACGGCGCCACACGCGGCGCCAGGCCGCGCGCCGCCAGATAGATCCAGACGCTGATGGCGACGTGCATCGACGGGAAAGCGGAAATGCCGGCGATGAGCGAGGGGCGGCCGCTGCCGATCGCCGCCCACATGCGGTCGGATTCGGCAAGCGCCACCCAGGCGTCGCGGGCGCCAAGTATCGCGCGGAGCGCCGCGAACTCGCCGCCGCCGAACAGGCGGTCGTAAAATAGCGGCCCGGCGGAAGAAAAGAGCGTGGCGGCGCCAACGCCGAGCAGGAGCCAGGCGAGGCTGTAGGCGATCAGCAGCCGCGACTTGGCGGGCGACGGCGGTTCGAGAATGACCGCGAACAGCACCAGCAGCTGCACCGGCAGCCACAGGCCGTACAGACGGTCGATCGGGACGGCGGCCCAGCCAAGCAGCCGGTCGAGCAGAAACCAGGGATCGGCGCCGAATAACAGGCGCTCGGCGGCGGCCAAAGGCTGGTCTAGCCAGAAAGGGATTTGCCCGGGGATCGCCACCTTGAGCGGCAGGAACAGGCTGGCGCCGAACCCGACCAGCATCGCCGCCGCCACGATCGCCGGCGTCGCCGCACGCCCGCGCCTGGGGCACGATAGGACCCGGAACGCCAGCACAATCGCCAGTGCGCCGAACGCCAGCAGCAAATGGGTGAAAACGAAGGGCAAGGGCGCGATCCCGGCGCTCCAGGCCAGGCCCCACCAGAGCATTTCCACCGCGACGGTAGCGGCCAGGACGATTAGCCACGGCCGATCTTCTCCGAAGCGCGATCCGATCCTCAATCCGCGGCGTCAACGGCATAATCGTCGCCGTAGAACTTGCTGGTACTGCGGGTGTGGAAGGCGATCGCTTTCACCGGCTCATATTTCGCCGGGCCGAGCTCGGGCAGCACTTCGAGCAGCTCGTCCTCCCAGACGTAGACCGCCATCGGGAAGGACACCCTGGGACTCAGGCGATGCGAGCCGTCGGCGGGCTTGCCGACACGGTGGGTGGTCGACGGCAGCCGGTCGTTGGTGATGCGCTGCATGTAATCGCCGGTATTGATGATGATCGATCCGACGGGCGCGCGCAGCTTTACCCATTTGCCGCTGCGGTGGTTCCAGACCTGCAAGCCCTCGCCGCGCGGCGCCGGCAGGATGGTGAACAGATCGACGTCCTCATGACCCAGCAGGCGGCCGGCGCCGGAGCGGTCCTGTTCTTCGCTCAGCGGCGGGTAGAAATTGAGGCGCAGGCCGAAATTGGTACGGGTCAGCCGGTCGTCATAGGCGTGCGGATCGCAGCCGAGGCCCTGGAAGATCGCCTGGGCGATCGGCTTGAACAAAGCCTCGTGGGCGAGGACGAGCGGGCGGAGCCGCGCTTCATAGGCGGAGCTCGGCCAATAATCCTCGGCGTGGAATGGGACATCGCGGTCCTGCGGGATTGCAAACGCCCGCCGGCACCAGACCCAGCCTTCGACCAGATCGGGATGGATCTCGCTGGTCTCCTCGATCGGGAAATAGCCCTGGGCGACCGAGCCGTGACGGCGGGCGCGGAACCGCATCTTTGCGGCGAGTGAAGTCGAGTTGAACAGATCGAGGACCGTGTCGTGCGCCCGGTCATAGAGCGTCGGATCGACACCGTGGCCGGTGAGGACGGCAAAGCCGATGTCCTCCAGCGCGCTCGCCAATTCCGTGGCGAACTGAGCCTTGTCCCCTGCATCTCCGGTCAGGAACTGTCCAAGGTCGAGCGTCGCGACCCGGAAATCCTCGTCAAATTCGTCGCCGTCATGCTCGGCCAGCCGATAGGTGTGCGCCTTTTCGACCTGGTCGAAGCGGCTGAATTGCCGGTTGAGGGCGGCGGGGCCGGTCATGGCGCCAGACTAGCGGGCTGCCGCGGCGGTTGAAAGCCATGCCGGGCAGCGAAAACCGCCATTGAGCGTTCAGGCGCAACGTGAGACAAGGATGAGGATGACCCGATCGATCGCCCTCGCCGACTCGATTCACGCCGCTTCGGCCGCGCCGGCGAGCTATTATTATCCGCGGGAGGCTGGAACGAGCTGACGCGCGCCTGACGCATCCGTTCCCAGCCTCCGACCCGCCCAGCCTCCGCTCGGCGGGTTTTTTAATGCCCGAAAGGAAGTCCGACCCATGCGACACGAGACGATCGAAAGCAGGCAGCCCGCCAGCCCCCGCTGGCAGGATTATGTCGTGCCGCAGCACTGGGCGCATTTCACCGCCGAGGACCATGCGGTCTGGGACTTGCTGTTCGCGCGCCAGGTCGAGCTGCTCGGCAGCCGCGTGGTATCGCCGTTCCTCGCCGGCATCGACCTTCTGCGACTGTCGCGCCCCGGCGTGCCAGAGCTGGCCGAGCTCAATGCGATCCTGGAGCCACGCACCGGCTGGCGGACGGTGGCGGTGCCAGGGCTGGTGCCGGACGCCGTCTTCTTCGCCATGCTTGCAAAGCGCGTCTTCCCGGTCGGCAATTTCATCCGCCGCCGCGACCAGCTCGATTATCTCGAAGCGCCGGACTGCTTCCACGATCTGTTCGGCCATATCCCGATGCTCGCCCATCACGACTTCGCGGCGATGGTCGAGCATGTCGGGCGCCTGGGGCAGGCCGCGATCGCCGCCGGCGAGGGCGACCGGGTTGCCCGCATTTACTGGCACAGCGTCGAGTTCGGACTGGCGCTGGAGGGGAACGAGTTGAAGATCCTCGGCGCCGGCCTCGCCTCCAGCTTCGGCGAGGCTCATTCCAGCCTGGAGAGTGGCGAGGTCGAGCGGCTGCCGTTCTCGGTCGAGCGAGCGATGGGCACGCCCTACAAGCACGACGCCTTCCAGCCGCTCTATCTGGTGTCGCATTCGCTCGACGAGACCATCGCCGAGGTGCTGGCGATGACTCCCGAGAGGCTGCTGGCGCTCTAGGCCCGGCGCGTTATACGCCGTGGCATGGCCGACCAGCCACCTTCCGAATATCGCACCGGCTGCGACCCGCGCACGCTACGCGATGCGCTCGGCTGCTTCGCCACCGGGGTGACGGTGGTCACTTGCCTCGACGAAGCGGGCAAGCCGGTCGGGCTGACCGCCAACAGCTTCACCTCGGTCAGCCTCGACCCGCCCTTGCTGTTGGTCTGCCTCGCCAAGGAAGCGGCGAGCGCGCCGGCGCTGCTGGCCGCGCCGAATTTCGCGGTCAACGTGCTGCAGACCGGCCAGCAGCCGGCCTCGATCCGTTTCTCGACCCGGGCCGAGGACCGATTCGGACCCAACGACTGGTCGCCGGGCGAGCTTGGCGCGCCGGTGCTGAAAGCATCACTGGGCGTGTTCGAGTGCGAAGCCCATGCCGTGCACGAGGGCGGCGACCATCACATATTGCTCGGCCGGGTGATCAAGGCGACCTTCGACGCCGCACTCGACCCCTTGCTCTATTTCCGCGGCCGCTACCGCCGCCTGCACTTCGACTGATTATTCGACGACGAACTCTTCCGGATGCTTGGTCAGCTGGCGGACGATGGCGGCGATGATGCCGCCGATCACCAGACCGACCAGTGCCCCACCGAACGCGGTGACCAGCCATTCGGCGGCTCCGCCGAGCGACCCGCTGAACGCGCCCGCGCGGTGCGCGAGGCCGTGGATCGTGCCTGGAATGAACTCGAGCACGCCGAGCACCTCGAAGCCGTGGACGAGGATGCCGCCGCCGACCCACAGCATCGCCGCCGTCCCCAGTGTCGACAGGCCGCTGAGCAGGCTGGGCACGACATGGACCAGGCCATTGCCGAAGGCGCGGGCGCCAGCGCTGCCGCGCTCGGCCATGTGCAGGCCGATGTCGTCGAGCTTCACGATCAGCCCGACCGCGCCATAGACGCCGACGGTGATCGCCACCGCCACCGCGGCCAGTGCCGCGGCCGTCGTCCCCAGCGTCAGATGCTCGAGGTTGGCGAGCGCGATCGCCATGATCTCGGCTGACAGGATGAAGTCGGTGCGGATAGCGCCGGCGACCTGGAGCCGCTCCAGTTCCTTAGGGTCGTCGATCGAATCGAGCAATTGCGCCTTGTGGTGGTCCTCATGGAGAAGCTTCTCGGTGATCTTCTCCGCCGCCTCGAAGGCGAGATAGGAGCCGCCGATCATCAGCAAAGGAACGATCAACCACGGAGCGAAGGCGGTGAGGAGGAGCGCGCCCGGCAGCAGGAACAGCAATTTGTTCTTGATCGAGCCAAGCGCGATCTTGCCGATGATCGGCAGCTCGCGCTCGGGTGCCAGGCCGACGACGTAGCGCGGGGTGACGGCGGTATCGTCGATGACGACGCCGGCGGCCTTCGTCCCCGCTTTGCCGGCGGCGCCGGCGACATCGTCGAGCGAGGCGGCGGCGAGCTTGGCGATGGTGGCGACATCGTCGAGGAGCGCGATCAGTCCGGATGGCATTAACCGGCGTTAGGCGAACTTGCGGTTCCTGCGCAATTCGCGCATCGCCGCGGCCATGCTTGGGCTGGACTTTATCAGGGCGAACCGTGCCGCGGTCGAGAAGGCGATCGCGGACAAGGCGGTCACGATCGATCTCGACAATCTGCTGTCGCTGGACGGCGAAGTTCGCGCGCTGAAGACCGAGATCGAGGCGCTTCGGGCCGAGCGCAACGCGATCAGCGCGGGATTCAAGAGCGCCGCTCCGGAGGAGCGCGCCGAGCTTGGGCGGAAAGCGAAGGAAGCGGGCGCTCGCGCGGGCGAGCTGGAGAATGACCTTGCCGAGAAGCAGGCGCTTCTCACCGAGCTTCAGATGCGGGTGCCGAATATTCCGTGGGACGGCGCTCCGGTCGGACCCGACGAAAGCTTCAATACCGTCATCCGCAAGGAAGGCGATGTGCCGAGCTTCGGGTTCGAGCCGCTCGACCATGTCGCTTTGATCGAGAAGAACGACTGGGCGGACCTGTCGCGGATCGTTCAGGTCTCGGGATCGCGGCAATATTGCCTGAAGGGCGGGCTTGCGCTGCTCGAAACCAAGCTGATGGGCTGGGCGCTGGAGCGGATTGCGGAGGCGGGTTTCACGCCCATCACCGTGCCTTCGATGGCGCGGGAGCAGGCGTTCCTGAACCAGGGACAGTTTCCCGGCCATATCGAGGAGACCTACGCGCTTCCGAACGACGATGCTTTTCTGGCCGGGACTGCCG
>DAIPLM010000231.1:0-2544 GCA_036769205.1 Sphingomicrobium sp. | reverse complement strand
CCGAGAGCGAAATGCTCAAGGCCCAGGCCCCCGACGGCACCATCATCGTCAACAGCTGCGCCGTCACCAACGAAGCCGTCCGCCAGACCCGCCAGGCCATTCGCCGGGCGCGCCGGCAGCAGCCGGAGGCGCGGATCGTGGTGACAGGGTGCGCCGCCCAGCTCGAGCCGGACACCTTCCGCGCCATGCCCGAAGTCGACGAAGTCCGGCTCAAGGACTTCGCCAAGCCGCTGGCCGCCGCCGGCTATCGCCACCGCGTGCGCAGCTTCGTCGCCGTTCAGACCGGCTGCGATCATCGTTGCACCTTCTGCACGATCTGGGCCGCGCGCGGGCCGAGCCGCTCGCTGCCGTTCGAAGCCATCCGCGATGCTTGTCAGCGCGAGCTGGACGGCGGGGCGGCCGAAATCGTCCTCACCGGCGTCGACATCACCTCCTATGAAGGCGGCTTGGGCCCACTGGTCGAGCGGCTGCTGGCCGCCCTCCCCGCTCTCGAGCGCCTGCGCCTGTCGTCACTCGACAGCATCGAGATCGACGAGACCCTGTTCGTCCTCATCGCCGGCGAGCCGCGGCTGATGCCGCATTTCCATCTGTCGCTGCAGGCCGGCGACGATCTGATCCTCAAGCGCATGAAGCGCCGCCACAGCCGCGCCCAGGCCGTGGCCTTGGTCGAGCGCATCAAGGCCGCTCGCCCGGACGCAAGCATCGGCGCCGACCTCATTGCCGGCTTCCCGACCGAATGTGAGCAGGCGGCGCAAAACTCGCTGCGGTTGCTCGACGAGTGCGACATCGTTGCCGCTCACGTCTTCCCATTTTCGCCTCGGCCGAACACACCTGCCGCGCGCATGCCGCAGCTCGAGCGCGAGCTGGTCAAGGCCCGCGCCGCCCGCCTCCGCGACGCCGCCACCCGGCGCCGCTCCACCTGGCTCGACGGCCTGATCGGCACCGCCCAGCCGGTGCTGATCGAGAATAGCGAAAAGGGCCACAGCGACTCATTCGCACCCATTTTCATCGCCGGCTCGAAGCGCGGCGACGCCGGCCTCGCCCGCATCACCGGCCGCGACGGCGACCAGCTGATCGGAACCTTCGCATGAGCTGGCTCGACCGGCTGACCGCCGGCTTCAAGAAGACCGCGGACAAGGTCGGCGAGAATCTGACCGGCATCGTCCGCAGCCAGGCGCTCGATACCTCGACGCTCGACGATATCGAGGAGGCCCTCATCGCCTCCGATCTCGGCCCCGAAGCCTCGAAGCGCATCCGCGAGGGCATCGCCGCCCGCAAGTTCGAGCAACTGGACGAGCGCGGCCTCAGGACCATCCTCGCCGAGGAGATCGAGAAGATCCTGGCGCCGGTTGCCAAGCCATTGGACGTCTGGGGCTTCCCGCGCCCGCACGTCATCCTGGTCATCGGCGTCAACGGCTCGGGCAAGACCACGACCATCGGCAAGCTCGGCCATTGGCTGAAGGAACAGGATTATGGCGTCCTGCTCGCCGCCGGCGACACCTTCCGCGCCGCCGCCATCGAGCAATTGCAGATCTGGGGTGACCGCATCGGCGCGCCGGTGATCGCCGGCAAGGAAGGCGGCGACGCCGCCGGCATCGTCTATGACGGCGTCAAGCAGGCGACCGCGACCGGCATCGACGTGTTGGTCGTCGACACCGCCGGCCGCATGCAGAACAAGGCGCATCTGATGGAGGAATTGTCCAAGGTCCGCCGAGTCCTCGGCCGCCTCAACCCGGAAGCGCCGCACGATGTCCTGCTCGTCCTCGACGCCACCACCGGCCAGAACGCCCTTTCCCAGATCGAGGTTTTCCGCGACACCGCCGGCGTGACCGGGCTGATCATGACCAAATTGGACGGCACCGCGCGCGGCGGCATCCTGGTCGCCGCCGCCGAGAAGTTCGGCATGCCGATCCACGCCATCGGCGTCGGCGAAGGCGCCGGGGATCTCAGGCCGTTCGACCCGCGCGCCGTCGCCCGCGCCATCGCCGGCCTCCCCGCGTGACCGAGGATTCCGGCATGACCAAGCCACAGGAGCCCGCCGGCCTTTCGCGGCTACTGATCGACATCGGCCCGCTGATCATCTTCTTCCTCGCCAATTATCTGGCGCCGGTGCCGCACGTGCTGCGCATCTTCGTCGCCACCGGCGCCTTCATGGCGGCGATGATCGCGGCTTTGATCTACTCGCAGCTGCGCTACCGGCGAATCTCGCCCTTGCTGCTCTTCTCCGGCTTCATGGTGGTCATCCTCGGCGGTCTCACCATCTGGCTGCGCAACGACACTTTCATCAAAATGAAGCCCACCGCTTATTATCTGCTGGTCGCCGGCCTGCTCGGCTTCGGCCTCAAGACCGGCCGACCGTTCCTCAAGATGGTGCTCGGCGCCGCTTACCCCGGCCTCGACGAGGACGGCTGGCGGCTGCTGACCCGCAACTGGGCCTGGTTCTTCGCCGGCATGGCGGTCCTCAACGAAGCCGTCTGGCGCAACAGCAGCACCGATTTCTGGGTCGGCTTCAAATTGTGGGGGGCGATCCCGCTCACCTTCCTG